>CAZFJJ010000045.1:0-10984 GCA_964519075.1 uncultured Lachnospiraceae bacterium | reverse complement strand
ATGGAAATGTACAAGGGCGGCAAGGATTACGCTGCCAAGGTTCCCTCCGCACAGGATATCATCGATAAGATCCTCGGTAAGACCTACGCAGCCAACTTCCTGGCTACCTACGGCGGATCTTTCACCGTGGAATTCTCTAGAGATCTGATCAACTACAGCTGGACCGAAGTTTCCGACGAGGCTCTCCTCGCTCTGAACGACGGTACTACGGTTCGCGTTCGTATCACCTGGAAGCCCACCGAGGACAACAAGACTTACTACCCCGTGGCACAGCAGGCAAACGTCACTCTGGTCGACCTGCGTACTCCCACTTCCGTGGCCGGCGAGGTTCCTGAGAAGAGTGTCAACTTCATCAGCGAGGATAAGCTCATCGCTGAGCTGAAGGAGAAGATGGGTCTGGGCATCTTGGCTGACGGTTCTTCCATCGAGGTGGACTACACCGTTACCTACACCATCACCGGCGACGAGACCAACGGCTACTTCGCCTCCGTCACCGTTACCTACGATGGCTCCGCAGAATACAAGCCCACCTCCAAGACCTTTGAGAATGTTCCCGTGGCGAACCGCCCCGATGATGCAACCATCGAGGTCACCATCCAGAACGCTTCCGACGTTGTGACCAACAATGACGGCAAGATCCAGTCTCTGGATGCCGCTACCGGCATCTACACCGTGATCGGTAACGGTACTTACAACTTCAAGTTCACCCCCGTTGACGGCAAGGCCATCGAGTCCGTTACCGTCAACGGCGTGAAGGTTGAGCTGACCTACAAGGAGGGTGCTGCATCCTTCTCCATGATGCTGAACGAGAAGGAGCATTACGAGATCGTTGTTGAGACTGTTGATTCCGTATTTGAGTGGAACAACAAGGTTGATCTGGGTACTGAATTCTACGTCGTTTACAACTTTGCATACGGCGTGAATACTGCCACTACCAGTGCAATGGCAGGTGCTCTGATCGCAAGCCCTGACGATATCGATTTCAACAATGTCGTGATTGAATATCTTGCTCGCGAAGAGGGCACTGTTACCATCGAACTGCCTGACATCGATCTGGGCTTCACCGTGATCGAGCTGGGTACCTTTGATATCAAGCTGGGAGAGCTGTGGCTGGATCCCAACGCCGAGGTTACCGAGTACGACATGGAGAAGCTGTTGGATGAGCTCGTCAACGAGGTCATCGAGAAGGTTTCTCACGGTCAGTTGGCTGCCACCGATGTTGTCAGCTACATGACCGAGAAGCTGCAGGGTCTGACTATCGGTGCTCATGCATTCGGTTCGGGCGGCGACGGTTCCTTCGAAACCATCTGCGCTTCCTATGCTGACGACAAGTACATCATCAGCAAAACTGTTGTTGATGTTCAGATCCACGACTACCGTACTCCTACCGAGCTGGTTGCCAACGACTGCGAAGTCACCTTCGGCTACAGCCTCGAGGATCTCGTCACTGCTTCCGGTGCAGGCGTATATGCAGACGGCGCACTTGTTTCAGATCTCAAGATCGAAACGAATGACCTCTACCTCCACGCAGGCGAGCAGACCGTTACCCTGTACTTCGCAGGCGACGAGGACTACCAGCCCTGCAAGATCACCATCAACGTGACCGTCAACAAGGCTACCGCTGAGATCGACTACGATTCTCAGTTCATCACCTACGGCGATAGCTACGACTTCGCTCTGTCCGTCAGCCCCACCGTGATGCCTGACGGTACCAATCCTCAGATCGACCGCATTGAGTTTATCATCGGTCTGGATATGCACACCCTGCTGGATGTGGATATCGAAGACAAGACCGTTGGAATTGACGAAGCCGTCGCCTACATCCAGCTGCGTCTGCCCCAGTCCATCCGCGAGCTGCCTCTGGTCGGCGACTACCTCCAGGGCGAGTTCACTCTCTCTGAGTTCACCGATCTGATCAACAGCCTGTCCGACATCCTGGGCATCGACGAGAGCTCCATGGAGATCCTGAACCAGGTTATCGAAGCCATCACCGGCGTGACCGATAACATGGAGATCAAGGTCATCATCAAGGACGAGGACTTCCATCCCACCAACATCGGCGTATACGTCGCAGGCGCAGTCACCGTCGACTCCGACTTCGAGACCGCTTACACCGCCGATTATCTGATCATCGCTCCCAAGACCGTCGAGGCTGAGCTGGGTTGGGATTACACCGATGACAACATGGTAATGACTCTGCCCGCATATCAGGAAACCTTCAAGGATCTGATGGGCGCGCACGTCATCGAAAACGAGACCATGACCGGTGACGTTCTTGACACCGCCAACGACTACGTGAAGTACCTGATCCTCGCCGTCAACGACGAGACCAGCGAATTCCTCACTACCGACATCTACGGCAATATCAAGGCGAACATCTGGACGAACAATCAGGCCATCAACGACAACGGCGTATACGTACAGATCGCTTATATGCTCAACTGGGGCAATGAGATCTACTACGCTATGCCCATCGTCCGCACCTTCGTCATCGCTCCCGAGATCGTTGACGTTGAGCTGAGAGGCAACTCTCACGAGGCAAACAACGAGCTACATAAGGTATTCAACAACAACGGTCAGGGCTTCAACGTCCTGGTTACCGACGCTGCCGGCAACGAGCTTGTCTACACCTACGACGGCAGCGAATCCGAATGGCTCACCGTTTACTACAACGGCATTCAGACCAACGGTAAGGTTTACAGCAGCACCGAAAAGCCCGTTCATGCAGGCGTTTACACCGCAACCGCGATCTACGCCAAGTATGACGAGAATGGCGACCTGCTGCGCGCAGGTATGGCTGTCGGTCTGTTGGTTATCGAACCCGCTGACTCTACCGTTGAGGTAGAAGACAAGATCGAGGTCGTTGATCCCGACAAGTCCTACGATCCCAAGGATCAGGTTACCGCAGGCTCTGCCGCGGACGCTGATCTGATTGTGGATACCACCATTATCACCGCAGGCATCGCCTCCAACGGCACCTTCACCGATAACGGCTGGAGTGCAGTGAGCGGCACCGTAAACGTTGACTTCCCCAGATGGGTGGATGAGCTCCTTGCACAGTACGCTCCCTCCATCGTTGACGGCATCACCGTTTCCGAGCTGGCTGACAAGCTGACTGCAAAGCTCCCCGAAATCCTCACCGCTCTGGAAGAGCAGGGTGCTACCACCGAGATCCTGAACGCTCTGACCAACGCGATCAACAGCGTTGTCTCCGTTCTGGACGAAATGCCCGCTAACACCACCGTCTCCTTCAGCGACGACGTGACCTACACCAACGTTGGTGCTTACGTGATCGTTGCAGTGGTAACCGACTCCGACCACTATCCTTCCGTGGATGCAGGTCTGCTGGTCATCACTCCCAACTTCACGCAGGTTGAGCTGAAGTGGAACTACGAGGATGCCAACGGCATCTTCACCCGCGATCTGCTGGAGATCTACGATCTGCTGGCTAAGGCGTACGATCTTGAGTCGGGCGCTGAAATCGAAGAGGCAACCGCTAAGATCACCTACCAGTTCATCGGTATCAACTCCGACGGCGAGCTGGTGATCTACACCGATCCCGCAAATCTGCCCAACGGCGCATACGTCGAAATCGCTTACATCGAGTTCGAGCTGGACGGCGTGATCTACATCAGCGACATGATCGCTCGTCCCGTTGTAATTGCTCCCAGCAACTGCAAGGTTGAGGTGGAAGAGCTGCACACCGAGTTCGATAACACCGGCAAGAACGTTAACGTAACCGTTACCGATCTGGACGGCAACGTGATCGACGCTACCAAGGGTCAGTTCACCTTCATCTACGCAGGTCTGCAGACCAACGGTCAGGCATATCTGTCTTCCGAGGCTCCCGTTCACGCAGGCGTATACGAAGTAATCGTCGTTTATGTTGAGTACGACGAGAACGGCGAAATGCGCTACTACGGCGCAGGCGTTGGTGCAGTGGTCATCGACCTCACCGACTCCACCATCGACGTGACCGGCGGCACCGTTGAGTACGACGGCAAGGGTCACACCGCAACCGTAACTCCCGGCTCTACCGTTTCCGGTCTGAAGCCTGATTACACCCTGATTTCCGGCGGCGCGTGGTTCACCGGCGACGTTGACACCGTCGGCATCGACGCACTCCACGGCAACGTCAACGTGGACTTCCCCAAGTGGTTCGATGCGGTACTCGCATCCACCGAAGCATTCCAGAATGGCGTATCTCCCGCATACCTGCAGAGCTTCATCAATTCTTACAGAGATGAGATCGTTGCTCAGGTTGCAGAGGCTGCCGACAAACTGGGTGCAAACGTTACCGTTGATCAGCTGAACGCTTACATCGACGAGCTGCTGTCCGTTCTGGATCAGCTGCCCGCTGACGTGACCCTCACCTTCAACGACAACGTCACGTACACCGAACCCGGTTACTACTTCTACTACGGTATCGTAACCGATTCCGACCACTATCCTTCCACCGACACCGGCCTGCTGGTAATCGAAAAGATCAGCAATCCTCAGTTCGGTGCATGGCATGAGGTTCTTCCTTACGACGGCCAGGGACATACCGTCTTCGTTCCCAACGATCACTTCGGTCCTCAGTACTTCGACTATATCACTATGGTCGTGAACCGAGCAGACAACAGTGTGAACATCATTCTGGACGACGACCTGATGTTCGTCATGGACGTTGTAGAAAAAATGCTTGGCATCGAAATCCCCAACAACATCAGCATTTCCGAGCTGCGCGCTCGCCTGAATGAGGCTGGTCTGGACGTAGATGACTTTGCAAACGCTCTGGTATCCGTAATCGACGCACTCCTTAGCGATATGGAGATGCCTACCGATCCCGAGGTATATTCCAAGAGCACCTACCGCGATCTGGTTGAGATTAAGAAGATCCTGTCTCAGCTTCCCGCGGACGGCATTATCACCATCAACGGTGATCTGCCTACGAACGTTGGCGCATACGAGTTCTACCTCTTCGGTTACTCGCAGCACTACGAGTCGGTAGACGGCAGTGCAGTTCTGTTCATCGAGCCCATCCGCATCGTGATCGACGTTGAGGATGCAAGCAAGATTTACGGAACCACCGATCCCGACTTCAGCGCAATCTACAAGTTCTACAGCATCATCGGCCGCGAAGATCCCACCAATGTTGACGGTGATTCCAAGTATGCGGATTACACCGGCTACAATGACGGCGTTCTGAATCGCATTGTTTACAGCGAGGTTGAGATCGATCCTGCTGATCTGCCCGCAGACTTCTGGGAGAACGTTGTAGTGGAAATCGTCCGTGTACCCGGCGAGAACATAGGCGAGTACGAGATGACCGCAAACGTTACTGTTGGCTCCGACAACTACGTAGTGGTTGCAAACACCGGCGCGATCTTCACCATCACTCCCGCAGAGATCACCTCCGTTGAAGCTACCGATACCGTTTACAACGCTACCGAGCAGACCACCACTCTGAACGTGATCGGCGTAAACGGCGAAGTTCTCACCGAAGGTAAGGATTTCGAGATCGTATCCGGCAACACTGCAACCAACGCAGGCACTTACACCGTTACCATCAAGGGCATCGGCAACTATACCGGCGAATACACCGCAACCTGGACTATCGCTAAGGCGATCGTAACCGTTGACGTGAACGACGCAACCAAGGTATACGGCAAGCCCGAGCCCACCTTCACCGCAACCGTGAACGGTCTGCTGGGCAGTGACGAGCTGAACGTCACCTTCCAGCGTGAAGAAGGCGAAAACGTTGGCGAGTACGTCATCACTGCAACCGCAGAGGATGACAACTACACCATCATCTTCGCAACCGGCAAGCTGACCATTACCAAGGCGGTCGTATCCGTAGACGTGAACGACGTAACCAAGGTATACGGTCAAAATGATCCCACCTTCACCGCAACCGTAACCGGTCTGCAGTTCAACGACAAGCTGAACGTGACCTTCCAGCGTGAAGAAGGCGAGACCGTTGGCGAGTACGTCATCACTGCTACCGCAGAGGATGACAACTACACCATCATCTTCGCAACCGGCAAGCTGACTATCACCAAGGCGTCGCTGACCATTGATGCCAACGACAAGACCAAGGTATACGGCGAGGACGATCCCACCTTCACCGCAACCGTAACCGGTCTGCAGTTCAACGACGTTGTGAACGTCACCTTCCTGCGCGCAGAGGGCGAAACCGTTGGCGAGTATGAAATCACCGCTATGGTTGAAGGCGCAGTCAACAGCTCCGTTCTGAAGAACTACGACATCACCTTCGCAACCGGCAAGCTGACTATCACCAAGGCAACTGTTACCATCACTCTGAACGACGCAACCAAGGTATACGGAGAGGCAGATCCTGCTCTGACTTGGACTGTAGAAGGTCTGACTAACGACGATGCAGAATCCGTTCTGAACATCGTAGCAAGCCGCGTAGAAGGCGAGAATGTTGGTACTTACGCTATCACCGCAACTGCATCCAACGACAACTACACCATTACCGTTGTAAAAGGCACTCTGACGATTACCAAGAAGGCGATCACCGTAACTGCAGAGGACAAGACCAAGACCTACGGCGATGCAGATCCTGCATTCTCCGCAACTGCGAACGGTCTTGTTGGCGAAGACTCTCTGACCTACAACTTCACCAGAGCTGCAGGCGAGAACGTTGGCGAGTACACAATTATCGTAACTGCATCTGATAACAATTACGACATCACCTTTGTAACCGGCAAGCTGACTATTACTAAGGCAGCAGTTACTATCACTCTGAACGAACAGACTAAGGTATACGGCGATGCCGATCCTGCTCTGACTTGGACTGTAGAAGGTCTGACTAACGACGATGCAGAATCCGATCTGAACATCGTAGTAAGCCGAGTTGCAGGCGAGAATGTTGGCACCTACGCTATCACCGCAACTGCATCTAACGACAACTACGAGATCCAGATCACAGAAAGCATTCTGACCATCACCAAGGCAACTGTTACCATCACTGCGAACAGCCAGACCAAGGTATACGGCGATGCCGATCCCGATCTGACCTATGTAGTAAACGGTCTAAAGAATGGCGATGCAGCGACTGCACTGAATATCGCAATCAGCCGCGTAGAAGGTGAAAACGTTGGCACATATGCCATCTCCGTCACCGCATCCAACGACAACTACACCATTACCGTTGTAAAAGGCATTCTGACCATTACCAAGGCGAAGATCACCGTGACCATGGATGATGTTTCAAAGGTATACGGAGAGGCAGATCCTAACTTCACCTACAAGATCAATACTGATTACCGCGGCGAATTCATGCTGGTAGTACCGCAGACCCGTGCGGCAGGCGAAGACGTTGGATCTTACCAGATCAAGCCCGAGGCTTACGTATTCTTTAACGACAACTTTGACGTAGAAGTAATCGCAGGCACTCTGACCATCACTCAAAAGTCGATCACCAAAGATAACGTGGCACTGAACGGCACTCTGACCTACACCGGCAACGAGCAGACTCAGAACGTCACCGTTACCGACGGTATCACTTACACCGTTTCCGGCAATACTGCTACTGACGCAGGCACCCACACTCTGACCGTAGCGGGTACCGGCAACTACTCCGGCACTGTTGAGGTCGAGTGGACCATCGCTCGCAAGGCCATCACTGCAGCTGATATTACTCTGAACGGCACTCTGACTTACAACGGTCAGACCCAGACTCAGAATATCATCGTTGTTCACGATGGCGCTGCAACGATTGCAGTCACCGGTGCATCCGTTCTGTACGAAAACGTAGATTACACCGTATCCGGCGAAACTACCGGCACCAACGCAGGCACCTACCGCCTGACCGTAGAGGGCATCGGCAACTACACCGACACTGTTGAGGTCGAGTGGACTATCGCGAAGAAGGCAGCCACCATCACTGCAAACAACAAGTCCATGGTAGCAGGCAACACTGCTCCTGCACTGGATGCTACTGTTGATGGCGTGGTTGAGGATGAGATCCTGAATTACACCCTGCGCGTTGATACTGACGGTAAGACCGCTGGCACTTACACCATTACCGTAACTCTGGGCGAGAACCCCAACTACGACGTAACTGTTGTATACGGCGCTCTGACTGTTCTGGAATGCGTACTGACTGTCAATGGCACCGCCTTCAATAGCTGGAGCGATGCAAAGGCAACAATGGATGCTAATGTTGGCAACGGAAAGATTTGCGATATCGTCTTCTATGCTGATATTAATACTGATGGAGCTGATCCAAACTTCGGCGCAAATGGTAAGATTAACATTGATCTGAACGGTCATACTTGGACTTTCAAAAAAGCTAGTGCATACTACAATACCATTGTAAACGTAACCAATAGTAGCGATAAGCAAGCAAGCATGATCGGTACTTCTTCGGATTACAACTTTGGTATGAATTCCAAGACAGTACTGAATCTGGTTGGCAATATCGCATTTGATGCCACTCTCCAGTTGTCCTACAACTCCGGTAGCACATATGTTGGCTACTTCCAAATCAATGGTGTGAACATTATTGGTGAGGATAACAGCCTCTTCCAGGCAGACGACAGCACCGTTCGTGTAAGCATGAAGAACAATTTCATGAGCATCAATTTGATCTACGGTCACCTGACTCTGACTGAAAACCTGGCAACGCTGGCAGGACAGGAAATCACTCTGGGTTCCGGCACCAGTTTGACCATCCCCGAGGGCGTAACCCTGACCCTGGATGCTGCTACCAACGTGACCATCAAGGGCACTGTGGACGGCGCTGGCACCGTGGCACTGTCCACTGCTAAACACTTGGCACAGGTTCTGGCTACTGACGTTGAGAACATCAAGCTGGTTGGTTTCGATGAGGATTCTTCCATCAACGCTGTTTCCAACGGAAACGTCACCATTGACCTGAACCAGCAGAACATGACTATTGGCAGTTTGACTGTCAATGGCACCATGATCATCAAGGACACCGCTTCCGGCGACGCTGTAAGAGCTGCCGGCAGCCTGCGGGGCAACATTATTGTTGCTGACGGCGCAAGCCTGACTCTGTACGCAGGTACCTACTCTCAGGATGTTGATGCGTACTGTGCAGACGGCTATGCCGCTCACAATAACGGCAATGGAACCTGGACTGTCCTGAAGAAGCTTACTGCTTCTATCGTCGGCGACTTCACCTACGATGGCACCGAGAAGGCTCCTGTCATTACTGCAAATGGCACCTACACTATCAGTGGAACGGCATTCGCAACAGATGCAGGTAATTACACTGTTACCGTAACCGGTAGCGGCGATTACACCGGAACTGTTACCGGCAGCTGGACTATCGCGAAGAAGGCAGCCACCATTACTGCTAACGACAAGACCATGGTTGCAGGCAACACCATCCCCACTCTGGATGCAACTGTTGTTGGCGCGGTTGCTGGCGAGACCCTGAATTACACCCTGAGCGTTGATACCGACGGTAAGACCGTTGGCACCTTCGTCATCGTTGTAACTCCGGGCGAGAATCCCAACTACAACGTAACTGTTGAAAACGGTACTCTGACTGTTGCGACTGCAATTGCACAGAACGTCAACACCGGCGTGAACTACGCACATCTGCAGGATGCAATTGATGAGGTTAAGTCCGGCGCGACCATCGTCTTCCTGACTAACATCAACGAAGACGTAACCATCAAGCAGGTTAAGAACGTTCAGTTCACCATCGACGGTGCAAACTACAAGTACTACGGTACGATGACTGTCAACGGCACCGGCAAGGCTACCGACCAGGGTCAGGCACTGACCATCAAGAACGTTCACTTCGTGGCAACTGCCAAGTGGCAGCGCTCTATCGAAACCAAGACGAGCACTCAGGCACACAATATCACTGTTGACGGCTGTACCTTCACCGGTACCGGCGATGCTGAGTATGCTACCTACGGTATCTGCCTGATGAATGCCTACAACGTCACCGTGAAGAACACCACCGGTACGAAGCTGTTCGATCTGGTTTACGGCAACCGAGCTGTTACCGGCTTCACCGCAGAAAACGTTGAGGTGATCAATTCTACCAACGGTATCGTTCTGTCCTACGTGAACAGTACCGCTACCTTCAAGAACGTGAACACCTCCGTTACCGAAGCAGGCGTGCTGATCCGTAACAACGCGAAGGGTACTGTCAACTTCGAGGAATGCGGTATCGACACCATTGTTTACATGGCGACCGATGCGAATACCGCGTCTGTGACAATGAACTTCATTGACACCACCAACAACCTGGTGATCGACGGCGCTTCCGACAAGCTGACCATCGTTCTGAACAAGGTTGACACCACTGTGACCGCAATCGAAGGCCTAAAGGCTACCACCACCGTTAAGGACTACAGAGTCGCTTACGAGGATGGCAAGTACTTCCTGGTCGAGATCGATTACGTAGCACAGATTGGCGATACTAAGTACGAATCCATTCAGGAAGCAGTAGATGCTGCTCAGGACGGCGACACCATCGTAATCCTGAAGGATCATGAGATCGTTTGTGACGTGAACCCCCTGATCAGCGTAGTTGGTAAGAAGATTACCATCGACCTGAACGGTAAGACCATCACTGCAAACGCAGTTGGCGCTCCCACTGCTATTCGCGTTGTATTCCAGACTGCAGCTGATGCAGAACTGATTATGACCGATAGTGTAGGCGGCGGTGCTGTGATTGCAAACGGCGAAGGCGTCATTTACTACATGTTCCGCAACGAGGGCAGCATGACCATCGAGAGCGGTAACTACACCCTGTCTGCATTCAACAGCGGCGCAATGTTCTACTCCACTAACAGCGATGTGACCGTCACCGGTGGCACCTTCTATCAGACCACCACCGGCTGGATGTTCAACACTGCAGGCAATGGTAGTTATGTGATCACCGTTACCGGCGGTACCTTCAACCGTTACTTCATCGGCGGCGCAAGCTCCAATGAGAACCCCTATGGCGAAGTAGTTATTGTTGACGGATACTGTCTGCATAGCAATA
>CAZFJJ010000044.1:0-11063 GCA_964519075.1 uncultured Lachnospiraceae bacterium | reverse complement strand
CGCCCTGGAGGACGACGACGACATCCAGAACGTCTATCACAACTGGGACGAATGATCTTTTGGAATAATAAAAACGGGGCAGTAGCCCCGTTTTTGTTATTCCAGGGCTCCGCCCTACGCAGTTGCGATGCAACTGCTACCTGCCAAAGAACCCTTCTTGAAAGAAGGGTTCTTTGGAATCTCCCAAGAACTTTTGAAAATGCCCGACAAATACTTGTCGGGCACTTTGGGGCAATTCATCGTAGGACGTAGATTTCTCTTGTAGGGCGGGGGCTTGCTCCCGCCGGTTATAAAGAAAAGCCCGCAATCGCTTGCGGGCTTCCGCTTTGCTTATTTCACTACGTACCGTGCTCCGATTTTTGCCCGAAGGAAGGTAGAAAACGCTTCCTGCGTACAGGCGGAGAGATCCTCCTTGCGGAAGATTTGGATCAGGTGGAAGTTCACCTGAAAAACGTAGTAGTCGGGGTGTTCCTGAACGCGTACCTTGCTCCAGTCGACGGAATAACTATGTGTTTTCCCGTTTTGCTCCATAAAAATGGTAGCGAATTGAGCTGATACCGTCAGGGTAGTGGTCTTGGTTCGATGCAGGAGAGCGGGGTCGATCGTGTTTGCAACCCATATACCCACCAGTATTGCCGTAAGTCCGGCGCTGATCCAGTTCATCCAATCGTCGGGACGCGCGATGCCCATTGCGATTCGTGCGATACTGATGAGAGTCCAGCAGATCAATAGAATGATGTTATAAAATCGCTGTTTTTTATCTGCCTTTATCCACTTGCGGATCAGCTCTTCGGTCTGTCTTGTGGTGATGGTGATAGGTTGGGGCATAGTAATTCCTTCTTTCCGGAACGCCGCAAGGATTTGCGGCGTTTTTTGAAAGTTTTTGGGAGGCGTGGAACCCGGATGTTAGTTGCAGTTGCAAGGCAACTGCGGCAAACACCTACGTAATTCGGCAAAGCCGAATTACAGCTTCTCTTCAAAAATGGTTCCACGAAAGCGTTCTCCTTACTGATCGTCGGGAGTGGGGATGTCGATGACCTCGTCGGCGGGTGCGGGAGCGCTCTTTTTGCCGGCGAAGGACGAGATCAGCTCGGTGATGTCCAGACCGGTTGCGGTCTTCACAGCCTCAAAGATCTGGCTGGAGGAGTTGGTGACCTCCTGCATCAGACGGGTGGTGTTGTCGCTGCCGTACATGGTGATGCTGTCTACGTTGGACAGAGGCTCGGCGATATTCTTGGCCATTTCGGGCAGAACGGCAAGGAGCATTTCCAAAATGGACGCTTCGCTCATCTTTTGCTGAGCCAGCGCCTTCTTTTCGATGGCTTCCGCCTCGGCAAGACCCTTGGCGCGGATACCCTCAGCCTCCTGCTCCATGGCGTATTTGATGGCTTCTGCCTCTGCCTTGCGGGCTTCGGCTTCCTTGATCGCCTCGTAGGCGGAGGCGTCGGCTTCGCGCTGACGGCGGATCAGATCGGCCTCGGCCTTCTTTTCGGCCTCGTACTTCAGGGCGTCAGCCTTCTTGCGGATCTCTGCGTCCAGTTTCTTTTCCTGGAGCAGGATCTCCTTCTCGGCCAGCTCGGCTTCCTTCTCGCGGCGGGCGATGTCGGCGTTGGCCGATGCGATCTCGATGGTCTTACGCTGTGCTTCCTTCTGGATGTCGTAAGCGGCGTCTGCCTCGGCGCGGGCAGAGTCTGCCTTCAGCTTCATGGACGACTGCTGCATGGACAGGGCAGCGTTCTGCTCGGCAACCGCCTTTTCGCTGTCCACGCGGACTGCGTTGGACTGCTGGTTAGCCTCGGCCTCGGCGATGGCGATGTCACGCTGTGCGTTTGCCTTGGCGATAGCGGCCGACTTGCGGATCTGCTCCACGTTGTCGATACCCATGTTCTCGATGGTGCCTGCGTTGTCCTTGAAGTTCTGGATGTTGAAGTTGACCACTTCGATACCCAGCTTCTCCATGTCGGGAACCACGTTTTCGGTGATCTTCTTGGCAACGCCCTGGCGGTCCTGGACCATTTCCTTCAGACCCACGGAACCAACGATCTCACGCATATTGCCCTCCAGCACCTGGGTCACCAGGCGAACCAGCTCCTCCTGGTGCATACCCAGCAGCGCCTCGGACGCCTTTGTCAGCAGCTCGGGATTGGACGAGATCTTGATGTTGGCAACGCCGTCTACCATGACGTTGATAAATTCGTTGGTAGGAACGGCCTCGGACGTCTTGACGTCTACCTGCATGACGCGCAGAGAAAGTCGGTCAATTCGCTCGAAGAAGGGAATGCGGAAGCCCGCACGGCCGATGTAGATCCGCTTTTTCTTGCGGATACCCGAGATGATGTAAGCCGTGTCCGGGGGTGCCTTCACGTAGCCTGCACAGAGCAGTGCGATGACCAGAACTGCCGCGATGACGGGGATCAGGATCGTCAGGCTGGGCAGATCTGCCAGCACGAAGGGGGTGGAAGTGATGCGAGTGATAAATTCCATATGATTTACCTCCTTTATATGGTAACTTTATTATAGCACACAATCAAATGATTGTCAAGGGGTATTTTGAAATTTCTTCTAAAAATTTCAAAAAATGCAGTGAATGTGACAATATCCGTCGGGATTTTTCACAAGATACTTCTGATGGTACTCCTCGGCGGGGCAGAAGCCCTCCAGCGGGAGGGTCTCCACGGCGGTTTTTTCGCCCAGCTTTGCCTCCAGCGCGCCCATGACGCTGCGGATAACCGGCAGATCGCCCTCGTCCGTGTAGTAGATGCCGGTGCGGTACTGGATGCCCTCGTCCTCGCCCTGGCGGTTCACCGACAGCGGGTCGATCACCGAGAGGAACGCTTCCAGCAGCGTTTTCAAAGCGAGCGCGTCGCCGTCGTAGACCACTCTGCAGGTCTCTGCGTGACCGCAGCCTGCCTTGACCTCTTCGTAAGAGACGGGATAGCAGGGGCCGTTGGCGTAGCCCACCTCGGTCTCGCAAACGCCGGGGATGGAGTCGATATATCGCTGGACGCCCCAGAAGCAGCCGCCGGCCAAATGGATGATATGTGTGTTCATTTGGTTCACCTCGTTTCAGTTTGGTAACGTCATTGTACCATAAATTGCGCCGCAACACAAGCAATTTGCGGAAATTCGCAGATTTTGTCGATGCGTTCCCGATTTTTTACGGCGGGGCGCTTGACTTTCGGGCGCTTTGGCGATATAATAATGATGAATTTCATTGCTGTAAGGAAATGAACATGAAACTGTATGCAAAAAAACTCCTGCTCCCCGACGGCTTTGTACAGGATCGCACGGTGACCGTCACCGACGGTGTCATCACGGCCATCGAGGCGGGAGGCGAAGCCTCAGCCGATCTGCGATTGCCCATTCTCGCTCCCGGCTATTTCGACCTCCACAACCACGGCGGCGAGGGGTACGACACCACTTTGCTCTCTTTGGAGCTTTTGGAGAAATTCCTCTGCCGTTTGAGAAGATCGGGCGTGACCGATGTTCTCCTCACTTTGCTCACCGGTGAGGTGTCGGTAATGGCGGAGGAGCTTGCCTTCCTGCGTTCGGCTATGGCGCTGCAGAAGGCAGGTAAGCTCTCCGGCGCACGGATCGCGGGTGCCCATCTGGAGGGTCCCTTCTTGAACGGAGCAAAGAACGGCGCGCAGGACGCGGGGAACATCATCGCCCCCTCGGTAGAGATCTACGACCGCTATTTCGGCGGCTTTGACGACGTGATCCGTATGGTGACCGTGGCGCCCGAAATGGAGGGGGCTATGGAGCTGGCGGCGCATTTGATCTCCCGCGGCATCCGCGTGCAGGCGGGTCACAGTCTCTGTGACTTCGAGACGGCGGAGCGCGCCTTTGCCGGCGGCTTCACCTCGGTCTGCCACACCTTCAACGCCTGCCCGCCCATCCATCACCGCGAGCCGGGGCTGGTCACTGCCGCGCTGGTGAATCCCGACGTTTACTGCGAGGCGATCTGCGATCTTCTGCATCTGCATCCCGGCATTCTACAGCTGATGTACCGCACCAAGGGTGCCGAGCGGATGGCGGTGATCTCCGATTCCACCATGCCCACCAATTTGCCCGACGGCCGCTATTTCTACGCGGGACAATGGGCGAAGGTGGAAAACGGCGTGAAATCCACGCTGGACGGCGCACTCAACGGCGGCGTCTGCTATCAGGATCAGGCGGTGAAGAACCTGATCACCATCGGCATTCCCGCGGTCGACGCGCTGCGGATGTGCTCCGCCACCCCCGCCGCACGGATGGGGCTTGCTGATCTGGGCGCGATCCGCGTGGGAGCAGCCGCTCATCTGGTGGGACTTGCCGAAGACTATACCCCTATTGCCACTCTGATCGGTGACGATCCGGAAATACAATTTTAAGAGAGGATACTGTTATGCGTGTTATTGTATGTGAAAACTATGAAGAGATGTCCAAGGCAGGTGCCCGAATTTTTGCGGCACAGATGACCATGAAACCCGATTCCATCTTAGGTCTTGCTACCGGTTCCACCCCCGTGGGACTGTACAAAGAGCTGATTCGGATGAACGAGGCGGGCGAGATTGATTTCGCGCCCATCACCAGCTTCAATCTGGACGAATATTACCCCATTGCCCCTGATAATAACCAATCCTACCGCTATTTTATGAACGAGAATCTGTTCGATCACGTGAATATTGAAAAATCCCGCACCCACGTGCCGAGCGGCCTTGCGGATGATCCCGAGGCGGAGGGCAAGGCCTACGATGCGGCCATCGCGGCGGCAGGCGGGATCGACATCCAACTGCTGGGCATCGGCGTCAACGGTCACATTGCCTTCAACGAGCCCGACGGAGAGCTGATCGTAGGCACCCACGTCACCGGACTCACCGAGTCCACCATTGAGGCCAACTCCCGCTTCTTCGAAAGCCGCGAGGAGGTGCCCACCCGTGCCCTGACCATGGGCATGGCCAGCATCATGAGCGCCAAGAAGATCGTTCTGCTGGCCAACGGCGCAAAGAAACACGATGCAGTGAAGAAGCTGCTGGACGATACCATTACCACCCAGTGGCCCGCAACGCTCCTGAAGGTTCACCCCGACGTGACCCTGATCTGCGATAAAGCGGCCTACGAGGGGTAATTCACTCGGGGAGGACTTCTGAAAAGAAGTCCTCCCCGAGTGCGCTTGTAACGATTCGGAACGTTTTCAAAAAAATACTCGAAATATGAAAAATCACTTATCTTTTCCCGTTTTTCAAGAACTGTATAAATGTAAGCGCTTATAAGTAATGTGAAAGTGAAAGGAGAATTGCAATGACAGAAGAGACTGCAATGCAAAGGCTAAGCCAAGAATTTCTGCCTGCATTTCTGGGATTCTCCATTCAAAAAATCGGTAATATCAAAGAGGCAGAGGAGCTGTCCCAAGAGATCGCCTATCAATGCGTGATCGCCATCCGCAAGGGCAACATCGGGGAGAATTTTGAGGCATATCTCTGGACGATTGCCCAGAATACCTTCCGAAAATGGTGTATTCGCAAAGAACGCCGTCCCATTTCGCTGGACGATGAGTGCAACTCGCTTTCCAACATCCCTTCCTATGATCCGCCCGTGGAGGAGCGGCTCATTCAGAAGGAGGAGATCGCCGCCCTGCGCAAGGCGCTCTCCCGCCTTTCACGAGATTACCGAAACGTACTGGTCTGCTATTATTATGATGAGCTTTCCATAGCCGATACCGGCAAAAAGCTGGGGCTTTCGGAGGGAATGGTCAAGTTCTATCTACGAGCAGGCAAACAAAAGCTGAAGGAGGCTTATATTATGAAAGAAATCGGTGAAAAGAGTTTCAGACCGTCCGAATTTACGGTTTACAAGTCATCTATCGACATTTCCAAAGTGAACGTGTGGGAAGTGTTCAAGCGGACGCTCCCCTGTCAGTTGGCTCTGGTTTGCAATAGCGAACCCAAAACCGTCAGCGATATTTCGCTGGAAACGGGTGTACCTGCTCTGTACGTTGAGGAGGAGATTGATCTGCTGATGAAAGCGGGCGTGATGATCTCTCCCGTCAAAGGCAAATACCGCACCAATCTGCACATTCTGCGCAAAAATGCAGTAGCGCAGGTGAAAGAACAGTTTACTAAGCTTTATGAATCCTATATTCCCGTTGTGCTGGAAACCTATGAGCAGGTATTGCCGAAGCTGAAAGGCTGCGAGGTGTTTCAGTTTGATGCAACTCCCAACCAATGGGCTTGGTTCTTTGCCCAGCTGATCGCATCCTTCCATCTGATTTATGAGAATTGCGGTTTGTCGGACGAAGAGTATCCTCAAATTCTGTCCTGCGGCTCCAAGGGCTTTATCTTTGCCGAAGAGGCCAAGGGCTCCCGCTGGGGAATGGGGGTCACTCCCGTGATCTTGGACGAATGTACCGTATTCCCCGTGGATGTGGTTGCATTTGGCGATTTCCATCGGCAAAGCGAGCTGTGGTGGCAGCGTCCCGAGAAGTCCCGCGCACTCTACGACGTCTACCGTGGGAAAGTCCGTGAAGAGGACACGGAGCTTTATGCGGAATTAATTCGGGAAGGGTATGTGATTCGCCAAAACGGAAAGCTTCTCTGTAATGTAGCGGTACTTACCCCCGCCGCCCGAGCGGTGATAGAGGAGGCCAACGGAATTCTGCAAGATGCACTAAAGGATATGTGCAAGCCCATCCGAGAGGGGATTTACAGCATTGTAAAATCTACGATTCCTCCGCAGCTTGCCGAATACGCCCGCGGTTTTGCCGAAACGTGGATTTCGTTCTACTCCGGAGTCTACTTGACCGAGGCGCTTTACAACGTGGGATTTCTATCCATCCCGGAAGCTGGGGACGTAACGCCCGTGGCTTGCCGCATTGATGTGAAGTGAGTATAATAAGGGGGAGCTTCTTGAAAAGGTTCCCCCTTATTTCGTGCGGAATACTCCCCCACCCGACTGCGTCGGGAGCCCCCTCTGGGAGGGAGTCTTACGAGGGCGTTTTCCGCGTTTTTCTACATCTTATCCTCAAAAATCGACCACTCACCGAAACCTACTTTACAAAATCCAAACGCTGTGCTATACTAAACTCAAGACAGCGGGAAGGAGGGAGAAAAGCGAATATGAAGATCCGGATCGAAATCTCGGAGGACGCGCCCGAGGAGATCGTCATTCGTTGTAAGGAGCGCACCGAAGAAGTAAAGCTCATCGAATCGGTGGTGGAGAACATCCTGAAGGGTGGCAGTGAACTGACCCTCACCATCGGATGCAGAGAGTATTACGTTCCCAAATCGGACATCCTCTTTTTCGAGACTTGCGACGGCAAGGTCTGTGCTCACACCAAAGATCGGATGTATCAGACCGACTATAAGCTCTTCGAGCTGGAGGAGCTCCTACCCGTCTGTTTCGTCCGCATCTCCAAATCGGTGATCGCCAACGTGAAAGAGATCAGCTCCCTGGGTCGCGAGCTCACCGGCAACGGCGAGATCACCTTCAAGGGCTGCGACAAGGTCACCTATTTCTCCCGCGGATATTATAGGATTCTCAAAGATAAGATCGAAGAAGTGAGGTTTGGAAAATGAAAGCCTGGAAAATTGCCATTGCTCTGTTTTGTATACTTTTTGCCGTGTTTGGCCTCTTGGAGACCTTCGGCGTGACCCCGCCTATGGAAAGCGTAGTGGGCGAGCTCTCTTATATACGCATCGTCTGCGCCCTTTTCCTCTTTGCGCTGGTGATCAAATATCTCTGCCAACTGCGGGTCTGCAAGATGCTGTTTTGCCTCTCGCTCCTGTTTATGACGGTGGAGTCCAATGTCGCCTATCTTTGCGGTGCGCCTTCGGCGAACCTTATCAACAACTGGCTGCTTCTGCTGTATACCGTTCTCATCTGCATCGGGCTGTCGCTGGTTTTGCCCGGGCGCAGGAGAAAAGAGAAGTGGACGGTTCGCGCGGATCACAACGGACATCACGGGAATAGCCTGGGCGCCCGCACCATTTACATTGACTGCACCACCTTTACCGACCGTTACGTGGAGAACGATTTAGGCTGTACCGTCATTCGGTTCGAGAATACCGAAGCCTACATCGGCGGCGGATTTCTGCATATCAAGAACGATCTCGGCTCCATCGTGGCGCACGTGCCCGAGGGCTGGACCGTTGATTGTCAACTGGAGAACAATCTGGGTAGCGTGCAGAATCATGCCCACGGCGGCGAAGGTCCCTCGCTGACCATTCGGGGTGAGAATAATTTGGGCTCCACCGTGATTCAGAGAGGTTGAAACGCGTTAGGATAGAGCAAACGGTTACGACTCCCCCAGTAGGGTGGACGCGCAATGCGCGCCCCTACAACATTTACCATAAAAACGCTCCGCAAACGGACTACCGTTGCGGAGCGTTTTTCTCTATAATGCCGCGATGAGCGCGTCTACCATGCCGTCGGTAGTCGCCCAGGATGTCACGAAGCGGATGGCAAACCTTCCGTTGGGGAGCTTCTTCTCCACGTTGAAGGCAAAGTCTCGCTGAAGCGTCGCCATTTTCTCGGCGGTGACGATGGGGAAGAGCTGATTCGATCCCGACGGGGTGGCGTAGAAATCGTAGCCCTTTTCCAAAAGCGCGTCTGCGATCTTCTGCGCCTGACGGTTGGCGTGGGATGCCAGCGCAAAGTAGAGCGGATTCGCTCCCTCAAACAGCACCTCAAACTGGATTCCGGTGACAAATCCCTTGGCAAGCATGGCGCCGCGGTTCTTGATCATGTAGCGGAAGTCGGCCTTCAGCGCATCACTCACGATCACCAGCGCCTCACCGAACAGAGCGCCGTTTTTGGTGCCGCCGACGTAGAAGAGATCGCAAAGCGATGCCAGATCGGCAAGGGTGAGGTCGTTTTTGGGGGAGCAGAGTGCCGAGCCAAGTCTGGCGCCGTCCAGGAACAGGAGCAGACCCAGCTCGTTGCAGACCTTGCGGATGGCGGTCAGCTCAGCCTTGGTGTAGACCGTTCCCAGCTCGGTGGGGTCGGAGAGGTAGACCATCCGCGGCTTCACCATATGCTCGCTCTCGTGCCCGTCAAACATGGCGCGGATGCCCTCGGGGGTCAGCTTGCCGTCAACGTGGGGGACGGTGACCACCTTGTGCCCGGTGGCTTCAATGGCACCCGTCTCGTGGACGTTGATGTGACCCGTGTCGCAGGTGAGCACGCACTCATAGGGGCGCAGACAGGATGCGATCACCAGCAGATTGGTCTGGGTGCCGCCGGGGATGAAGTGGACGTCGGCATCCCGACCCAGCAATCGGCGGATGGAATCGGCGGCGGCTGCCGAGTGGACGTCCAGCCCGTAGCCGTCGTTTTGCGTGTGGGCGCACTCCAGCAGTTTTTCAATGATGCGAGGGTGCGCTACCTCGCTGTAGTCGTTGCGGAAGCAGATCATCGTTTGGTAAACTCCTTTGGCATAGTGAGAGAGGGCAGAATGCTCAATCCGTGCTTCTTTGCAAGCGCGGCACAGCCTTCGATGGAGGCGCGGTCGCGGAAGACGTCGGGGGAGTGAGCGTCCGAGCCGATGACCACGTCGTTGCCTACCTCGGCGGCGATGGCAAAGAAGCGGTCGCAGGGGTAGATGCGGCGCTCGAAGTAGCCGAGGCGATTGATCTCCAGCGGAACGCCTGCCGCTTTGGCGGCCTTGCACAGGCGGGTCATCTCACGATGATAGGGCTCGTAGTCTCCCGTATAGTTGAGGAGGTCGGGATGAGCGATATAGAGGAATTTTCCGGTAGCGATGGCATCCACTACGTTGTCGGTGAACTTCACCAGCTTCTCTTCGGAAGGCGAAGGAGCGCCGCTGTAGAGCTGATCCTCCTCTCTGCCGATGAAGTGCTGACCAAGGATCATATACTCCAGCGGATACTGCTTGATGTAGTCCCAGAACAGGTCGAAGGTGTCGGGATAGTACTCGGCCTCCACGCCGATGTGGATGGTGACATCCCGTGCGTACTCGCGCTTCAGCTCGCAGATGGAGTTGAAGTAGTCGTCAGCGGCGTCCATCTGCACGCGGTATCCGGAGCGATGACCGGTGGGGAAGGGCATAGGCGCGTGATCGGAGAAGCCCAGGGTCTTGATGCCCGCCTTAATGGCTTCCTCCACGTATTGGCGGTCTTCGCCGCGGGCGTGACCGCAGCGGTAGGTGTGGGTGTGGTAATTTGCTGTGTATTTCATGGTTCCTCCAAACCTCCTCAAAAACTTTGCTGAAGGCAACTTTTTTCAAAAGTTGCCACGGTTAGGGCAGTTGCGAATCTTTCTTAGCTGAGCGTGACCTGAAACTTTTTCCTGCCCGACGAGTATTCGTCGGGCTTATTAAAAGTTCTTTGATGCAAACTTTCTTTCAAGAAAGTTTGCCGGGGTGCAGGGCGGAGCCCTGCATTTATTTATTAAAATATTCCTCTATATCTTTGCGGGAGGCGGTCAGAGTGCCTTGGATCATGGTGGCGGAGCCGCCGCCTTTGCCGCCGAGGGTGGAGGTCAGGGCTTTTGCGAAGGGGCGCAGATCGACGGTGTTGCTGCCGATGAGGAAGGTGTAGCCCGTTCGGTCGTCGCCTGCAAAGAGGGCTGCGAGGGGACGTTTTTCGGCGGCGCCGTTCACCAGCGCGCGGCGGGCGGGGGTGTCCAGTCGGTTCTCGAAGAAGAGGGCGGGGGCGTCGCTCTCGGGGAGGGCGCGGAGCAACTGATCGGCAAGATCCAGTTGCAGACGGGCGATCTGTCCTTTCTTCTCCTGCAGATCGGCGGCAAGGCGGTCAACCGCTTCGGCCACCTCGGCTTGGGGAGCGGTCAGCTTGGCGGAGATGGCGGCGGTAGCAAGGTAGCGGGCGTGATAGTCGGCCAGCGCATCCATGCCGCAGAGCATATGGATCCGCACGCCGCCCTTGTAGCGGGCAAAATCCAACAGCTTGATCTGTCCCACCTCGCCGGTGTAGGCCACGTGGGGCGCACAGCAGGCGCAAACGTCGTAGCCGGGGATCGTCACGATCCGCACGTTCTCGGTCAGATCCAGTTTGGAGCGGTAGTCCAGCGTTGCCAGCACCTCGGAGGAGGGAAACTCCGCACGA
>CAZFJJ010000043.1:0-11135 GCA_964519075.1 uncultured Lachnospiraceae bacterium | reverse complement strand
GGGCGGCAAGGGCGATCCCTACGCCATCGCATCCCGTGTAAACCAGATCCGTGCGGCGATCCCCGAAACTACCTCCGAGTTTGACCGCGAGAAGCTCCAGGAGCGTCTGGCGAAGCTGGCAGGCGGCGTTGCCGTCATCAAGGTCGGTGCGGCTACCGAGGTGGAGATGAAGGAGATGAAGCTCCGCATTGAGGACGCGCTGAACGCGACCAAGGCGGCTGTGGAAGAGGGCATCGTTCCCGGCGGCGGAACCGCTTATCTGAACGTGATCTCCGATCTGGACGCACTTCTGAAATCCACCGAGGGTGACGAGCGCACCGGCGTTGCCATTGTTCGCAAGGCGCTGGAGGCTCCCGTCCGTCAGATCGCCGAGAACGCAGGCTTCGAAGGAAGCGTGGTCGTAGATAAGATCATGCGCGCACGGAAAAAGGGCTACGGCTTTGACGCCTACAACGAAAAGTTCTGCGACATGGTGGAAGCAGGCATCGTTGACCCCACCAAGGTGACCCGCAGCGCACTCCAGAACGCCGCGTCCATCGCGGCAACCGTACTGACCACCGAAGCCATCGTTGCCGACTCCAAGGAAGACAAGAAGGCCGAGGAAGCCGCAGCACGTGCATCCATGCAGGCAGGCGGCGGCATGGGCGGTATGTATTAAGGAAGAATAAATGCATTCGGGCTCTGCCCGAACCCGCCAAGAACCTTTTTGAAAAAACGTTCTTGGAACTCTAAAAACTTTGATAAAGGGCGGCAAGTACTTGCCGCCCTGCTTTGCGGTTGACGGTCATCCTGAGCAGTACAGACACCCTGCGGGCTTTCTGCGAAGTCGAAGATCTCCAAACAGCTCTAACCATTCGTACAAAAAGCGCAGGGAAGCCCCTGCGCTTTTTGCTTATTTGTGGAAAACTGCCTTTGAAAAAACTGATCCAATTTGGTATAATTATATAAACAATACCTTGGAGGAAACTATGCAAATCGGAACGATCGTAATGTACAACGGACAACTGTGTAAGATTAAGGAAGCCGTAGAGCGCTCCTTTTTCCCGGGAAAGCCCGCTAAGCTTTACTATACGCTCACGCCTGTGGATCGGGAGGAGGATGCCCTCTACGTTCCCGCAGATCAAGCCGCAGAGAAGTGCAGACCCGTCCTCTCCAAAGCCGAGATCGAGCTGATGCGCCGTGATGCAGACGGCAAGTCTATCGAATGGATCGAAGACCGTGTGCTGCGGGCAAAAGAGTACGGTCAAATTCTGAAAGACGGAAACCCCGCACAGATCCTGCTGCTGATCCGCTGTCTCTTGGAGAAGAAGACCAAGCTTGCTGCATCCAAGAAAAAGCTATCGGCAACCGACGAAAAACTCCTTTCTACGGCCGAGAAGATGATCGACAGCGAGTTTGCCTACGTTCTTGATATAGATCGGGAGGGGCTTGCGGAGTATTTTGAAGAGAATACCATTTCATAGGCAATCGGAGGGGAACCTCCGATTTTTATTTTGCGAAAAACTTGACAATTATACGATGAACTGATATAATGCAGGTAAGTAATATCATCTCCAAGGAGGCTTGTATGAAACAGATTCTCATCGTAGTGGATATGCAAAAGGATTTCATCGACGGTTCGCTGGGCACGCCCGAGGCGGTGGCGATTCTGCCGAAAGTGGCAGAGAAGATGCGTACCTTCGAGGGCGAGATCATCTTCACCCGCGATACTCACGAGTCGAACTATATGAATACGCCGGAGGGCAAGAATCTCCCCGTCCCCCATTGCATTCGGGACACGGACGGCTGGCAGATCGCTCCCGAGCTGACTGCGCTTCGTTCAGGCAAGGTCATCGACAAGCCCACCTTCGGCTCTGTGGAGCTGGGACGGCTGCTGGTGGAATCCAACGCCACCGAGCCGATCGAAAAGATCATACTGGTGGGTCTTTGTACCGACATCTGCGTGCTGTCCAACGCCCTGCTGATCAAAGCGCATCTGCCTGAGGTGGAGATCGCTGTGGACGCATCCTGCTGCGCGGGTGTAACTCCCGAAAGCCATCATACTGCTCTGGCCGCTATGAAAATGTGTCAGATCGTAGTGGAAAACCAATGAGCATTCCGAAGCAACAAGACCACCGGCTCAGCCGGTGGTCTTGTTGATCATTGGATGGGAGAAACGGTCAGATTATCGAAGGATGCCGCGCACTGATAGGTTCTGACGCCCACCATACCCTGAATGTAGGCATCGGAATCGGTATAGTCGATGTACAGCTGATCGTCTACGTAGACCTTGATATTCGCGCCCTCGCAAACTACCTTCAGCGTGTAGGTGGTACCGGCCTTAAAGTTGCCCTTGGCACTCTTCAGTGCATCGTAACCGTAGCTTTGCTTGGCAAGCAGGACGTTGTTATCGGTAATTCCTATGTAGTATCCCTGCACCCAGTCGGTACTGGTTTGCGGATCGTTTGCCGCTTCTTTGTCAAGCTGGAGCGTGCATACGCCCGGATCGGTGGCGCGAACCACCAAGCCGCAGTTGACGTTGGAGCCGGGGGTGACCTCAACGGTAACGATGTAATCGCCCCAGTTCTTTTCGCCGTAGAACCGTTTGCCGGTAGCGGGGTCGCCGGTCATCACCAGCTTGCCGCCCTGATTTGTCCAAGTGCCGTCGGAAAACTCGTTTCCGTCAGCTGTTTTGGAGAAGTCGTAGGTCTTGGCTTTGACCGTCTCGTTCTTCAGGAGATAGAACTCCTTGAAGCTCGCGTTACCGCTCTTTAGCTTGATAGAGATGGTATGCTGTCCCTTGGTCATCGGGATGCCTCGGATCACGCCGGTAGCAAAGGATTTAGATCCGTCTAACGTGTGTTCGGTCACCAAAGCGCCGTCCACGTAGATCTCGATCACGCAGTTATTGTCCTTGTCACCGGTATAATATTCGGCGGATAGATCGTAATACGATTCGGTTGCAGCCAGTACGCGGTAGTTGAGAACATGGCCTTCTTCTGCGACCACGGCGTACACGGTTCCCTTCTTTTCAGTAGGGAAGGTTCCGGTAGTATAGGTATTGGCGGGAATCAGACCGCTGAGACCGGACGCGATCTTATACTCGTCGGAAGCGCCTTGTCCGCCTACCGCGCCGGTTCCGCCGATGAATCCAAAGGAAGCATCTGCTCCCTGGGTGATGTAGCCGATAGCACCGCCGGGCAGTGCGCTGTCCTTGATCTTGCACAGCTGGTGATCGTTCATGTAGAAGGTATAGTCGTTGCCATTCTTTTCGATCTGAATAGATTGCAAGCAATCGAACTTCACGTCTTCGTTGAAGGAGCTTACCATCTTGGTTTCTTTTACGGTGGATTCGCCGTTTACCGTAATGGTAATGATCACCTTTTGCGTTGCGGGATTAAACAGAACGGTACCAAAATTATTTGCATCGGTGTAGCTGAAGATGGCGCCTGCCAGACCGCCGCTTGCGATGGAGGTTACGTTGTATTCGGCGGTATAGTTTCCGGTGAAGCTGTAATTGGAGATAATCGTGCTGTCGGCAGCAAGAGGGAGGCCGGTGCCGGTAGAACCGAAGGAACCGTTCAGCGTCCAGTCGTCCAGATCGGCGTTTGCGCTGAAGAAATTATATACGTCAGGCATATCCGGAACCTGCTGTTTGGCGGTGGTGGGGCCCATGATCTCCATGCTGTCACCGTTGAAAACGATACGGTCGATATTCATGCTGCGGTTAGGACCGCTCTGGCTTTCCAGCGAGTGGTAGACGATGTAATAGCTGTCCAAGTCGGGACCCTTGACGGTGGAGCTGTGACCGATACCAACTACCTCTGATGAAGTATTGACAAGCAGGGGATTATCTGCGTCGGCCGAGTAGGAGATAGGTGATTTGCTGCTGGAGGCATAGTAGATTCGGTAGGACTCGGAACAGACGTGGTTGCCGGTGTAGGTCATATAGTAGTAGCCGTCGTGGTAGACCACCATAGGACCTTCCGTCCAGCCGCCGTTAATGGAAACGTTGGTAACCGAAGCCCCACCCGACATAGATGAAGGGCTGCTCATAGTATAGTACTTAATGTTTCCGCTGCCGGCGGTGTAAAAATACCATTTACCGTCGTTGTCAATGAATACGGAGCCGTCAATAGACATTCCCATATTATCGGTGATGCTCACGAAAGGACCGGTGGGACTGTCGCTTTCCAGAACGTAATGACCATCACCGGCAGGGGAGGTGTACATATAAAACTTGCCGTTGTAGTAGTAGACCTCCGGCGCGTACGCACCCGTAGTGATTTTGTCCGTGGTACAGTATTTCTCATAGGTCCAGTTGATCAGGTCGGTCGATGACCAGCACTTGATGCCGTTGTTTCCGTCCTTAGAGCTGACGTACAGATAATACGTGCCGTTATAGCGCATTACGAAAGGATCGCCGAAGCCGTAATTCTGCCACGCATCCTTGGTGTTTGCGGTCAGAATGGGATTCTGATAGTATTCAACCTCCTCTTGGGACGTCAAATCGATCTCTGTTGCGGGAACACCGCTCAGGGCGGCAGATCCGTTCCCGTCTGTCGTTGCTTCCCCGGAAGAGTTCTCCGGGTCGTTCGAATTAGACTGACAAGCTGCCAGTGATCCCAGCAGCATAATACTGGTCAGTATGATGGATATCGATTTTTTCATAGTAACCTCCGATCGATATAGTAAGCACATTTTAACATATTTCCGTAAATATTGCAAGTCATTTTTTGAAAAAATGTTAAAAACTGCTTTGCTTTTTTGTATAATATGATGAATAAGCGTCTGCGTTCGAAAAAACGTATCAGACGAAAGACGAAACCTCCTCTACAGACGGCACCGATCTTACGCTCAAACAATATCCCCATCGAAAGACGATGGGGATATTGTTTGATTAAGCCAGCGGTTCGATCTTGAAATTGTCGAAGGAAGCGGTGGAATTATACGTCCGCACACCGGCCATACCTTGGATAAAAGGATCGCTGTCGGTATAGTCTATATAGAGCTGATCGTCCACGTAGACCTTGATATTGGCACCCTCACAGACTACCTTTAATCGGTAGGTCGATCCCGGATCGAAGTCCCCTTTATATACCTTCAGCTGGGTATAGCTGTAGCTTAGCTTGGAGAGAACGACGTTGTTTTCCGAAATTCCAACGTAGTAACCCAGTACCCAATCGACCGACGCGTGTGCGTCTGCATCGGTGGGAGCTCCTTGGGAATATGTGGGCGTACGGACGGTCGAGCCGGGATCCGTGGCGCGAACGATCAGACCGCAGTTGACGGCACTTTGCGGCGTAACGTCTACCGAAACGGTATAATCACCCCAGTTTCGGTCGCCGTACAGACGTTTGCCGGAGCTGGGACTGCCGCTGATGGTCAGCTTGCCGTTGGCGATCTTCCATCCTCCGTCGGTGTAAACATTGCCGTCGGCGGATTGGGCGTAATCGATCTCCAGCGTAGTGACCTCGTCGCTCTTCAGCAGGGTGAATTGGGTAAAGTTCGCGTTTCCGCTCGTGATCTTAAAGGAAACCGTGTGCTGTCCTTTGGTCAGAGGAATGCCGCGCGTGACGGCAGTGGTGAATGCTTTACTGCCTCCCAGCGTTAAGTCCTTCACGAGAGCACCGTCCACGTAGATTTCCATAGTAGCGCTGTTATTTTTGTCTCCGGTGAAATACTCGGCAGACAGATCGTAATAGCCGTCCTTGGCAGCTGCTACACGATAGTTCAACACGTTTCCTTCCACCGTTACGACGGTTTCGATCTTGTTTTTGGTTTCCACGGGAAACAGTCCCGTCGTGTAGGAATTGGCGGGAATCAGACCGTTCAGTTCGGAAAGACTCTTGTAGTCGTCGGCGGTTCCGCGTCCGCCAACCGCTCCCGTGCCGCCGATGAAGCCGAAGGAAGCAGTGGTGATCCGGGTGATATATCCGATTGCACCGGAGGGAAGGGGACAATCCTTGATCTTGCCCAGCTCACGGTCGTTCATATAGAAGGTATATGTGCTGCCGTCTTTTTCGATCTGGATCGACTGGAGACAGTCGAACTTGACCTCTTCCTTGAAGGACTGGATCATTTTCTTCTCGGTAACGGTGGTTTCGCCGTTGACCGTAACGGTAATAATGACGGTTTGGGAGGCGGGATCGAACAGGCAGGCTCCGAAATTGTTTTCGTCGGTGTAGCTGAAGATCGCACCTGCCATACCACCGTCGGAAATTGAGAATACGTTGAATTCGGCGGTGTAATTATCGGTGAAACGATAGTTGGATATCAGCGTACTGTCTGCAGAGAGGGTCAGATTGGCGCCATTCTCCAAAGAGCCGTTCAGCGTCCAGTCATCCAGAGAACCGCCGGCTTTGAAGAAGGAATACACGTCAGGAAGATCGGGCGTCTGCTGTTTGCTGAAGGTAGGCCCTGTGATTTCCATAGTAGGACCGTTAAAAACGATGCGGTCTACGTTTACGTCCCGATTGTATCCGTTGCTTGACATGGAGTGATATACGATGTAATAGCTGTCCAGATCGGGTCCCTTAACGGTCGAACTGTGTCCCAGATGGTGCGCCTCCGCAGAAGTGTTGATCAGTAATGGCTGATTGTCCTGCGCAGTGAAGGTTAGGGGATTGCTGACACCGGAAACGTAATTGACGCGGTAAGTCAGGCTTTCGAAATGATTGCCGGTGTAGGTCATATAGTAGTAACCGTCGTGATAGACTACCATAGGACCTTCCGTCCAGCTGTTGCTCATGGAGGTGACGCTCAGCGACGTTGCAAACGACATACTGGTGGGACTGCTCATCGTGTAGGCTTGAATGGCAGTACCGCCTGCGGTATAGAAATACCATTTGCCGTCGTTGTCAATAAAGACGGATCCGTCGATTGACATTCCCAGATTCTCCGTTGCAACGGTGAACGGACCTGTGGGGCTGTCGCTGACGAAGACGTAATGACCGTTGCCGTTGGGGGAAGTATACATATAGAATTGTCCGTTGTAATAATATACCTCGGGAGCATAACCGCCGTTGGCAGCCGATTCTCGGGCACACATTCCCTTGTAGCTCCATGTGACTAGGTCGTTGGATTTCCAACAGTGGATTCCCGTGCCCGGACTGGTGACGTATAAGTAATAGGATCCGTTATAGCGCATAACGAAGGGGTCGCCTAATCCGTAACCTACTTTTTGGGAAGAGAGAACCGGATTGGTATAATAGGAAATATCTTCCGCTTCCGAAAGATCCAGCTCGGTAGCGGGGACGTTCAGCGTGGCAGCGGATTCGGGATCGGTCGTTACGGCGGACGATTGATCAGCGTTCCCGTCAGATTTGCAAGCAATAAGCGTTGGGAGCAAAATAATTGCCGCGAGTACGCCGGATAAGTATTTTTTCATAAATCAAAGATTCCTCCGAGTTCGTTTTTATATAGTGTAACATATTTTGAGGCGAAACGCAAGTGCAAAAAAGCAATTTTGACGGAAAATAACCGCATTTTTTAATATCAGCGTGGGTGCGTTTTGTAAAATGTACAATTTTTGTGCTTGATTGAACTATTTTTTTGTAAAAACCTATTGACAAACGGAAAATGATGTGCTAAAATATGTACGACAATCGTTGATATTTGCAAGTGATGTTTGGTAATTTGTGAATACTGCGATGAATTGAAGCTGTCCCACTGTTACGATGGGGCAAAATACTGTATTTCGGAGGAAATATTATGAAAAAACTTTCACTCGTACTTGCACTGGTACTTGCTATGGGCACGTTTGCATCCTGCTCCGGCGAGACCGCGACTACAACCGCTGCAGGCGACGATGCTCCTGCTACTACCACTGCCGCTACCACTACGGCGGCTAAGATCACCATTCCGAATCTTGTAACCGATGCGCCCACGACCACTGAAGATCCTGATGCTCCTATCTACGCTGATGATATTGAGGTGTTCCCGAACGCATATTGGGGTGATCTGGCACTGGAGGGTTACGAAGTAGCAGGTTACTTTGAAAACGGAGAAGACATTGATGGATCTGACGGCGGTCATGCCATGTTCTTGTTCACCAACGACTCTATGGCGGCAGGTAAGTTGACCGCAACCTTTACCGGCGTTGAAGGCTCTCCTTCTGACAGCGGCATCATCTTCTGTATGGAAGAAGATATTGACGAGTTGACCTGGTTCTGGGAAAACGGCCCTGCTTACTATATGCTGTTCGTAGCGGACGCAGGTACTTTGTACCTGTCCAAGGTTTCGTATCAGGGTGTCGCGTGGACTATTTGCCAGATCACGGCTGATCCCATTCCCGGCTTCGTACACGGTCAGGAGATCACCATTACTGCCGAATTCGACGGCGCAGGTCATATCAAGGGCTATGCAAACGGCGAGCTGTTGATCGATTATACCGATCCCTCTCCCTTGACCGGTTCCGGCTATGGCGTTCGTGCTGAGATTATTGGCGTTACTTACAGCAGCGTTATTGCTGAGCACGACTAATTCGATCACCGGCACGGTCCTGTGACTGTTACAGAGCTGTGATTTCAACGGGGCCATACAACCGTATGGTCCCGTTATCTTTGTTTGGAGGTTCATATGACCGATCATTTCGAATCCCGTATCATTCGGACTCCGCGTGCTGATTTGCGCATCCGTCTACAATCGACCGTATACGGTCCGACGGCAGAGGATCCTGCTCCTGAGCTGACCTATCCTCGTATCATCCGCCTGCAGCATAGCGGCGAGCACGACGGTATCCTGTTATCAACCGCTGAGTCTCTTCACGTAGAAGCCTATCTGCTTCATCGCAGCCACGACGACGGGCGCACCTGGCGAACGGTAGGCGAGGTCAGATCACATATCCCCGATCGCATCGCCAATTGGCAGCCGATGCTATACGAGCTGCCGTGCGCTGTGGGCGGTCTGCCTGCGGGAACGCTGCTGCTGGCGGGCTGTATCCGCAACCGTCCCACGACCGAAACGGCAATGTGTATCTATCGGAGCAGCGATCTGGGCGAGAGCTGGAGCTATCTCTCCACCGTTGCCGAGGGCGCAGGATTCTCGCAGACGGGCGGACTGTCCAAGGGACTTTGGGAGCCCTTCCTGCTTTGCGACGATCGGGGCAAGCTTTGGTGCTTCTATTCCGACGAGCTGGACGCGGAGCGTCACAGCCAGATGATCGTCTGCCGCTCCAGCGTAGACGGTATCCATTGGAGCGAAACGCAGCGGATCGTAGCCTGTGCAGATCCTCACCTGCGTCCCGGAATGGTGACGGTTACCCGAATGGGCGACGGCCGTTACTTCATTACCTACGAAATGGTAGGGATCCGAAATAATCCGGTCTACTGCAAAATCACCGCCGACCTTGCCGATTGGGGAGATCCTACCGATCCGGGCATCCTTGTGGAAACGCCCGAAGGGAAGGGCGTTGGCTCTACGCCCTATTGCTGCTGGCTGCCTGCGGGCGGTGAGTGCGGTACGCTGATCGTTACCGGCAAGAATCCCTCGGGAACGGGCGAGTCCCGAACCGGCACCGATTGGCTGGTCAGCCACGATTGCGGCAAAACCTGGACGGCAGTGGATAACCCGTTGCCCTATACGCCTACCGGACGCTTCCGCTACGCCTACAGCCCCGGTCTGTTCGCTGCGAAGGACGGAAAGACCTTATATTACGTCAACGATATCAACTCTGAGGAAGCTCCCTCCAAAGCCAAGATCGCTCTTGCGCGGATCGAGGTCACGGCTGTTGACGGCTGATCCCTTGGGGAAAGGAACTGTATTATGATGAAACGAATGATATGCTATATACTGCTGGGAGTTCTGCTGTTTGCCGCCGTTGCTTGCGGCAGTGAAGCGGCAGATACAACGACCGCTTCCATGATCGAAGAGAAGCCTGCGACCGTTGAATACGATTTTACAGATTGCAAGGTCGTATACGGCGAATCTGCCAATGCTGACGTGATCCGATATGCCGAGCGGGTCAAGACCCAGCTGCGCTCGGCTGTTCTGTTGGAGGTCGCCATGGACGCAGATTCCGCGGAGGCTGTCCCCAAGGAGATTTTGGTTGGAGATACCAACCGACCCGAGAGCGCAGAAGTGAAGGCGAAATTGCCTGCCGAAGAGGGGCATGCTTATCGGATCGAATTGGTGGGGGACAAATTCGTCATAGTCGCCACCGACGACGAAGCGTTGGAAACGGGTGTGCAATGCTTTATTTACGACGTAGTGAAAAAGATACGGGACGCGAAATTGGCGGTTCCGTCTGATTACTGCTATGCAGATTCATATGGCGACAGCACACAATTGCTGTCCAACGGCGTACAGATCAAAACGAAATCGGTAAATACGATCTACGGTGCGTCTGCTCAAAATCCGAACATAAATCTTTCGTACGCCCGCATCATCGAGCTTGCTCATAACGGCGAGTATAACGGAGTATTGCTGGCCACCAGCGAATCACTCGACGTGGATACGTATCTGATCCATCGCAGTACCGATTTCGGGGCGACCTGGGAGATCGTAGGAAGGGTATCTTCGCAAATGAAGGATATGGTTGCCAACTGGCAGCCTGTGCTGTTCGAGCTGCCCTGCAAGATAGGCGATATGGAGGAAGGCACGATCCTGCTGGCAGGCTGCATTCGCAATTCCAATACCACCAAGACGAACATGGTCGTCTACAAGAGCACCGATCTGGGAAATACCTGGACGCTTGTCTCTACCGTTGATTCAGCGGACGGTTTTTCCACGACCGGCGGATTGTCCAAGGGACTTTGGGAGCCCTTCCTCCTCTGCGACGACGACGGCAAGCTCTGGTGCTTCTACTCCGACGAAAAGGAAGCGGAGGTGCACAGTCAGAAGCTGGTCTGCCGCTATTCCACCGACGGCGTTAACTGGAGCGAGACGCAAGAGGTTGTAGCCCTGGAGAATCCCAATATGCGCCCGGGCATGATCACCGTGACGCGATTGGGGGACGGACGCTATCTTGCGACCTATGAGATCGTAGGAATGGACGATGTTCCGGTGTACTTTAAGATCACGGACGATCTGAACGATTGGAATCCGACCGATATTGGCAGTCCCGTTGCCACTAAAAGAGGAGAAACCGTTGGTTCCGCACCCTACGTCTGCTGGACGCCCGCAGGCGGCAGTCAAGGAACGATTCTTGTAACGGC
>CAZFJJ010000042.1:0-11274 GCA_964519075.1 uncultured Lachnospiraceae bacterium | reverse complement strand
TGCCGGAAACCAAGGGCAGCGCCCTTGGTTAAAACTTATAAATATCGCCGGACTTGGCGGATTCGTAGATGCCTTCCAGGATCTGGGTGACGACGTATGCCTGTTCGGGCTTGACTGAAGGCTCGGTGTCGTTGATCACCGCGTCGATCCAAAGGCGTGCCTCTCTTGCGGAGGGATCTTCGCCGCCCTCGCCGTCGTAGAAGGCAGCCGCGGAGCCGCCGTTGACGGCGTACTCGGTGACGTACTGCACGTTGTTGCGGATGCCGTTGATGCGAAGCCCATTGTTCATGTCCGCGCCTGCTTTGGTGCCGCAGACGGTGGTCACTGCCTCACGCACGTCCAGAGAGTTCAGCGCCCATGCGGATTCCAGCACGATGGTCGCGCCGTTTTCCATCACGATAAAGCCGAATGCGGAGTCTTCTACCGTAAATTTCTCGGGATCCCATTTGCCCCAGGCGTTGCCCTGATTGGTGTCCTTATTCAGCTTGTGATAAGCGGTGCCGACGCAGTATTTGGGCTTGTAGTTGTCCATCATCCACAGAGTCAGATCCAGCGCGTGAGTGCCGATGTCGATCAGCGGACCGCCGCCCTGCTCGTACTCGTTCAGGAATACGCCCCAGGTGGGAACCGCTCTGCGGCGGATGGCGGTGGCTTTCGCGTAGTAGATCTCGCCGAAGGTGCCGGCCTCGGCTTCCTGCTTCATAAACAGGGAATCGGTGCGCTGACGGCTCTGATAGCCGATGGTCAGCTTTTTGCCGGTGCGCTTCGACGCATCCAGCATCTTTTTCGCCTCGGCGGAATTGATCGCCATGGGCTTTTCGCACATCACGTGCTTGCCCGCTTCCATCGCGTCCACCGAAATAAAGCTGTGGGAGCGGTTGGGGGTGCAGACGTGCACCACGTCGATGGCGGGATCCGCCAGCAGCTCCTTGTAGTCGGTGTATACCTTGGCGTCGGGGGTGCCGTAGTTTTTCTTGGCCTCCTCGGCACGCTCTGCGATAATATCGCAGAACGCCACCATCTCCGCCTTGTGGGAGAGTTTCTTCAGCGAGGGCATATGCTTTCCGTTGGCAATACCGCCGCAGCCGATGATACCGATCTTGAGTTTTTCCATTGTTCTGTTCCTCCTCGTAGGACGCCGCATTCTGCGTCAACTATTGAGCATAGTATACCATACCCGAGCGGAATTTGCAATAGGTTTACGGAAAATTGCACAAAAAACAATTGAGCGGCAAGTATTTGCCGCCACGAATCAAAGTTTTTGAGGGGGGGGAGGGGAACTTCTTGCGAGAAGTTCCCCTAAAAAATTCTATATTATTTCCTCAATCAGCGCGGCGACGCCGTCTTCGTCGCAGGGGAGGGTGAGGCGGTCGGCGGCGTCCTTCACCGGTTGACGGGCGTTTGCCATGGCAACGCCCAGCCCTGCCCAGCGGATCATGGAAACGTCGTTGTAGCCGTCGCCGACGCAGATCACGTCTTCACGGGTAAGACCGATCTTCGGCACGAACTCCTCCAGCGAGGTAGCCTTGTCCACGTTGTGGGGCATGACCTCGATGAAAAAGGGCTCGGAGAGAAAGATGGCGGCGCGGTCGCCGAACGTTTTCTGCAAAACGGGGAGGTGCACGGCGGCAACTGCGGGAGGCGCGGTGATGAGGCACTTATGAACGGGAAAGGTGATATATTCTGCAAAGTCGGGGCGGGTGCGCAGCTCCATCTTGTTGATGGTCACCGCCTCCAGCACGACGTACCGGTCGGGCTCCTTCAGGGAAAGGACGGCGTCCCCCTCGTAGCTGATGATCCCCAGCTCGGGGTGGGTGGCGACGTATGCGGCCAGCTCTGCCGGCAGAGTAGGGGCAAGAAATTTACCGCTGACCCGCTCGCCCGTAACGGCGTCGGTGATGCAGGCGCCGTTGTAGGAGAGGATAAAGCCGCCCTCCTCGGTCATTCTTGCCGCTTTTGCCACCTCCCGCACGCCTGCGGTGGGTCGTCCGGTGGCGATGGCGATCTTGTGTCCGGCCGCTCTCCAGCGGGAAAGGGCGGCGAGGGTAGCGGGAGTGATCTCCTTTTGGGAGTTCACCAGCGTGCCGTCTATATCTAAAACCAAAAGCTTCATATCTTTTCTCCTTGTGTTGATCCGGTAGTAGTATACCATAGTCCCGCGGACTTTGTCAAGTAGCAAAAATCCGACGAAAACCGCAAAAAACTTACGATTTTGCCTTGACAATCCCTGCCGTCGGGTATATAATATTGACCGTGCAAAAACGCATCGTTAGATGGAACATTGTGAGGTAAACTATGGACAAACTCAAGCCGAAGCTGTTTTCGGTGCTGAAACACTATACCGCTGCCCAATTTGGTAAGGACGTAGTGGCAGGCGTGATCGTTGCTATTATCGCGCTGCCTCTGTCGATCGCGCTTGCGCTCGCTTCGGGCGTGACTCCCGAAAAGGGCATCTATACCGCTATTTTCGCGGGATTCGTAATCTCCTTCCTGGGCGGCAGCCGCGTGCAGATCGCAGGCCCTACTGCCGCTTTTGCTACCATCGTGGCAGGCGTGGTGGCGCAGAGTGGCATCGAGGGCCTGATGATCGCAACCCTGATGGCGGGGGTGCTCCTGATCCTGATGGGACTGCTCCGTTTGGGCAAGCTGATCAAATTCATCCCCTATCCCATCACCATCGGCTTTACTGCCGGTATCGCCGTTACTATCGTGGTGGGGCAGCTCAAGGATTTTCTGGGACTCACCATCCAAAGCGAAGAACCGCTGATCGAGACGGTGGAAAAGGTGGAGGGCGTGGTCGCCTCGCTGAACACCTTCAACTGGCAGGCGCTGGCTGTGGGCGGCGTCTCCCTTGCCGTGCTGATCCTCTGGCCGCTCCTCCCCGGCTTTTTCAAGAAAATCCCGCCCTCGCTGATCGCGGTGCTGGCGGGCATCGCCATGGTCATGGGGCTGTCCATGGAGGTCAACACCATCGGCGATCTGTACACTATCTCGGGCGGTTTCCCCAAGCTCACTCTTCCCACGTTTGACGGCAACACGCTGGAAATTGCCAAAAACGTCCTCCCCGACGCGTTCACTATTGCCGTGCTGGCGGCCATCGAGTCGCTCCTCTCCTGCGTGGTAGCCGACGGTATGATCGGCAGCCGTCACCGCTCCAACATGGAGCTGGTGGCACAGGGCGCGGGCAATATCGCCTCCGCAATGTTCGGCGGCATCCCCGCTACCGGCGCCATCGCCCGTACCGCCGCCAACGTCAAAAACGGCGGCCGCACCCCTATCGCGGGTATGGTTCATGCGGTGATCCTGCTGCTGGTTCTGCTGGTGCTGATGCCCTACGCGGCGCTGATCCCCATGCCCACCATCGCGGCGATCCTCTTTATGGTCGCCTACAATATGTGCGGCTGGCGCACCTTCGTTCGCATCTGCAAGACCGCGCCGAGAAGCGACGTGCTGGTGCTGGTGATCACCTTCGTCCTCACCGTAGTCTTTGACTTGGTGGTGGCGATCATTGTGGGCATCCTCCTTGCGGCGGTGCTTTTGCTCAAACGCATGAGCGACGTGACCCACGTGGAGGGCTGGAGGGACGGCAGTATCTCCGAGGAGCTGGCAAACGTCCCCGCCAACGCCATGGTCTACGAGATCACCGGTTCGCTCTTCTTTGGTGCCGCTGACGAGCTCTTGAAGATCAATACGAGAGAAGGGAAGAACTGTCTGATCCTGCGCATGGTGAAGGTAGGCTTTGTGGACGGCACCGTGCTACACAATCTGGAGTCGCTGGTAGAGTCTTGCAAGGCGCACGACGTGCAGATCATCCTGTCCCACGTCAACGCCCAGCCTATGGCGGCTATGAAAAAGGCGGGCATCATTGATCTGGTAGGCGAGGAATTCGTCTGCGATCACATCGACGCCGCACTGGCGAAGGCGGCAACGCTGGCACCTGTTTCTGAGACCGAAAACGCAACTGCATAAAAAGATCCGCTCCTTTGCCGCAAGGCAAGGGAGCGGTTTTGAGTTGCTTTCACAGAGCCTCTCCCTCCGGGAGAGCCTTGGGGCGTGCGCTCACCAAATCTCGGTCTTGTACCCGTTCCACTCAGGAGTGGTGAAGCCCTCTGCGCCTTCGTGGTAGTAGACGGTGAAGGGGGCGTTTTCACCTTGATTATTTTCGACGATGAAATAGTTGGGAGTATTTCCTTCGAAATAGAGTTTTTCCAAGCAAGCCATATCCTCCAGCGCGGCGCAGGTCATATCGTTTACCGTTGAAGGAATAACCAGTTCTACTATCGAAGTGTTCTTAAATGCAGTGCGTGCTATAGTGGTCAATCCTTCGCTCAATGTAATCTTGGTCAGATTCTCACAACTTGAGAACGCACCTTCGTCTATCTTTTGAACGCTTTTGGGAATTACGATTTCTTTAATATTGGTTTTGTAGAATGCGTACGTAGGAATGTATTGAACGCCGTCCTTGATTTCTACAACTTCAAGCCCGGAATTTTCGAATACACCATCCGCTGCCCAATATCCATTTCCGCTTTTCTGATAACAGCTTGCCGGTATAGTGATTTTTTTGAGCGACTTACAAAGCGCAAACGCTCGCTCGCCAATATAAGTCAAGGAATCGGGCAGATGAATGTTCGACAGTTGAGTGCAACCGTCAAACACGCTTCTATACATGATTTTTAATTGAGCAGACAAAACAACTGTTTGCAGACCTTTGCAACCATAAAAAGCAGTACTGTGAAGTTGTATAATCGAATCTGGCATAGCAACTGAAGTCAGCGTTTGGTTTTCACGGAAGGCTCCTTCCCCAATCACCGTCACATTCTTCCCCTCAATCTTTTCGGGAATCACAACATTCGTGTCGGTGCCAATGTATTTAGTGATGGTAATCCCACCATCGTCATTCACTTCATACTTAAAATCCGAAGCAGGGTTAGCCTCAGCGGCGTTATATTCGGGGATGGTGTCAGTGCCGTTGTCCGCTCCCTCGGTGGTCAGGGCGAGGGTATCGTCGGTATCACTACATCCTGCCAGCGGCGCGGTCAGCAGTGCGGCAAGCAGCAGAAGGGTGAGTGTTTTTTTCATGGTTATCTCTCCTTTCGGTTTATCAATCACCAAATCTCGGTCGTATACCCGTTCCACTCAGGAGTGGTGAAGCCCTCTGCGCCTTCGTGGTAGTAGATGGTGAAGGTTTTAGTATCTCCATGATTCTCCTGTGTGTCGAATCCTTGGGGGATGTTTCCTTCAAAATATACTTTTTCTAAGGCTGAAGCGTTCTTAAATGCGGTGGCATCTAATCTCTCGACCGATTGCGGGATAATAATTTCCTTTACGGAAGTATTGGAGATAAATGAATAATGGATTTTCTTCACGCCTTCATTCAGCACGATATTTTTTAAGTTTGCACAGTCTGCAAAAGCTTCACCTTCGATCACCTGCACGGTTGATGGCAACTCAATCTGGGAAATCTTTGTGCCGCGAAACAGTCCCGTCTGAATGATTTCAATTCCTTCGGCAAGTTCAACGGTTTCCAGACCAGACATTGCAAATGCATTCTGAGATTGCTGAACAAGGAAACCGTTTCCGCCCACACTTTTGAAACAGTTGGCAGGAATTGATATAGATTTTAAGGCTTCGCACAAATAGAAAGCCGACGCACCTATGTGGGTTAATGAATCCGGTAAAACAATTCGAGAAAGCAACTTGCAATTTCCGAATGCCTTATCTCGAATTTGATCCAACTTATCGGACAGCACTACCGACGCCAGTGACGCGCATGATTCGAAAGCGCTAATGTCGATTATAGTGATTGCATCGGACATAGTTACCGATTCTATTATTTGACAATTGCGAAACGCTTCTTCCCCAATCACCGTCACATTCTTCCCCTCAATCTTTTCGGGAATCACCACGTCTGTGTCGGTGCCGATGTATTTCGTAATCGTAATCCCGCCGTCCTCGCCAACTGCATATTCAAAATCCGACGCAGGATTGGCATCAGCGGCGTTGTATTCGGGGATGTTGTCAGTGCCGTTGTCCGCTCCTTCGGTCGTCTTAGCGGGTGTATCGTCGGTATCGCTGCATCCCGCCAGCGGCGCGGTCAGAAGTGCGGTGAGCAGCAAAAGGGTGAGTGTTTTTTTCATGGTTATATCTCCTTTCGGTTTATCAATCACCAAATCTCGGTCTTGTACCCGTTCCATTCGGGGGTGGTAAAGCCCTCAGCACCTTCGTGGTAGTAAACAGTGTAATTAAGATTCTCTTTTTGATAGAACTCTTCGCTCACAAAAGTTGGAGCGTTGCCCTGAAACTTTACACTTTGTATAGAAGCACAAACTTCAACAAAACCTTCGTATACCTTTTCTACACTGGCAGGGATGACGATCTCTGTTAATTTATCGTTGTATCCGAAAGCGCCGCTGCTAATTTCTTTCAGTCCTTCGTGCAGCGTGATAGACTCCAAATTAGTGTTGCCGGAAAAGACTGAGCGAGGCAGAATCGTGATACTATTCGGAACTGAAACCTCTTTTAGCTTGCACCCAATAAACATACTCTCTCCAAGAGACTTGAGCCCATCCTCCAATTCAACCGATTCGATACCGGACCGTGCAAAACTCTCATATCCGTACTCAGAGACGGATTTGGGAATTTTGATATGCTTGAGAGATGTGCAATATTTGAAAGCACACGCTCGAATAGTTATCAGGGAAGAGGGTAGATCGATGGACGACAACGACGTGCAATTTTGAAAAGCATCTACGCCAATCTCTTTCAGTTGACGAGATAATCTGACGGTAGTTAGCGATTCGCACTCTTCAAATACGCCGGTTCCAAGAAGTGTAACTGTATCCGGAAGTTCAACGCTAACAATATCACACCGACGAAATGCGTATAAGGTAATCGTTGTCACATTCTTCCCGTCAATCTTTTCGGGAATCACAACATTCGTGTCGGTGCCGATATATCTCGTAATCGCGATCTCTCCATCTTCGCCCACCTCATACTCAAAATCCGAAGCAGGGTTAGCCTCGGCGGCGTTGTATTCGGGGATGTTGTCAGTGCCCTGATCCGCTCCCTCGGTCGTCTTAGCGGGTGTATCGTCGGTATCGCTGCAGCCTGCCAGCGGAGCAGTCAGCATTGCGGCAAGCAGCAAAAGGGTGAGTAATTTTTTCATTATATTTTCCTCCGTTTGGGATCTGGTCATAGTATATCACGCGATCCAAGATTTGTCAAGGACGGATCAAAAATCCTCTTATACCTATAATTCCCTTCCCAAGGGGCTTTTGTTGCAGTTTTTTCGAAATTACATAAAATTCTTTCGGGGGTGCGCTACTGTCTTGCAAATCCGCCGATTTTATGCTATACTGCATAAAAACACACTTGCGAGGTTACTATGAATTTCGATGAATCCATTGCGCTGCAACAAAGCGGAAAACTGTATATTGCGGATACTCCCGAGGTTGCCAAAGTGCAGCAGGGCTGTCTCGACCGCCTCTACGACTACAACCACACCCGCCCCACTGAGCCTGAGCGTCGGAAGGCGCTGCTGAAAGAGATGTTTGCCGAAATCGGCGAGGGCTGCTATATCGAGCCTCCTCTCCACGCCAACTGGGGCGGACGCTTCGTGAAAATGGGCAAGAACGTCTACGCCAACTTCGGCCTGACCCTGGTGGACGACGGCGAGATCATCATCGGCGACGGCTGTATGTTTGCGCCCAACGTCGTCCTGACCACCGCAGGACACCCCATTGATCCCGCGCTACGGGCGCAGGTCTATCAGTTTACCAAACCCATCCGCATCGGCAACAACGTCTGGATCGGCGCGGGCGCGGTGGTTCTGCCCGGAGTGACCATCGGCGACAACAGCGTGATCGGTGCGGGCAGCGTGGTGACTCGCGACGTTCCCGAGGGCGTGGTGGCGGTGGGCAATCCCTGCCGCGTGATGCGCGAGATCGGCGAGCACGATCGCACCTATTATTATAAGGAAGAAAAGATCGAGGTATAAGGTAGCAACCGCGCTCCATTTCGCATAGAATGTATCAGACCCCTATACGGGGTCTGAATCATTATGTAAAAATAAAGGAGATTCAAATGGCAACTTTCCGCAATCAGGCAACCCTTTCCTATAACGGCTCCTCTACCACCTCCAACGTAGTGGTGGGAGAGATCACCCAGGTGCTCTCTGCAGAAAAACACGCGCTGGCGGACACCTATCAGACCGGCGATCAGCTCACCTACGTGGTGAGCATCACCAACGGCGGTACTGCCGCCTTCACAGCCCTTACCGTCACCGACGATCTGGGAGCGTATGAGTTCGGGACCGAGATCCTCACTCCCCTCACCTACGTGGAGGGATCGGTCGCACTTTATCAGAACGGCGTCTTGCAGACCGATCCCGCGGTCACTGCAGGACCTCCCCTCGCCTTTGCAGGCATCACCGTTCCCGCAATGGGCAACGTGGTGCTGATTTATTCGGCGAGGGTGAACGAGTTTGCAGATCCCTCGGGAGAGGGCGTGATCACCAATACCGCAACCGTCAGCGGCAACGGGCTTTCCACGCCCATTGCGGTCAGCGAGACGGTTCGCGGAGAGGAGTCGGTGCTGCTTTCCATCACCAAGGCGATCTCTCCCGTTCCCGTGGCAGAGAACGGCCGACTCACCTATACCTTCGTGATCGAGAATTACGGCACCCGTCCTGCCGTTGCCACCGATAACCTCACCGTCACCGACACCTTTGACCCCATCCTCACCGATCTTGCGGTCACCTTCAACGGTGCACCCTGGACGGAAGGCGCTCAGTACGCCTATGCTCAGGCGACCGGGCTCTTCACTACGCAGGAGGGGCAGATCACCGTCCCTGCCGCGAGCTTCACCCGCGACCCCGTTACCGGCGCATTTACGACCCTGCCCGGCGTCGCCACGTTGGTGGTGACCGGAACGGTGTGAGGCTTTTCTTTCTTAGGGCTCTTTTGAGAAAAGGATCCCTGAGCCCCCCGAAAACTATCCAAAAAGCCCTGCGACTTATGCCGCAGGGCTTTTGCAAGGATTCGGGTTCAGTTGAGTGTGCACAGTCCCACCAAGAGGAGCGTGCAGGCCACGCCCGAGGGCTGGAGGACGTCGGTCGTGGATTCGCCGCTCCAATCGCCGGTGCAGAAGTAGGGATCGTAGTAGCCGTCGGCGTTCTTGGTGGCGAGAGTCTTATCCAGCACCTTCGCCATGTAGTCGGTTCCCTTGGTAGCGCCGTTGGGATCGATCGATTCAAACAGCAAGAAGCCGCGCTCCAGCCAACCGATGCACCAGGCCTTGAAGATGGGATTGCCGTTCATGGATACGTTGCTTCCGCTGACCCGGAACATATGGCTTACCGTAGCGTTGTAGGTAGCGCGAGTCTCGGTGAGGTAACGGCTCTCTCCGGTGATGCGGTACAGGAGACTGCCTACGCACAGCATCGTGCCCTGGTTGTAGGCGGCTTTCCACGTGTTGATGCTGCCATTTGCGGTATTGATATTGTCGCTGTAGAGATTGTTCTGGAGCAGCACGTCCCGACACCATTCGTAGATCAGCTTGCCCTTTTCCAGATACTCTGCTTTGCCGGTCATCTCGTAGGCCGAGAGGAAGGCGATAGCGATAGGACCGTCTGCACAGATGTTTTTGCTGCTGAAGGACTTGTCCCAGTAGATGCCACCGCCCTGTACCTCATCCCAGCCGGTCCAGAAGAACTCCAGCATCTCCTGTGCGCGGCGGAGATAGCCCTCCTCGCCCAGCAGGGTGTAGGCGTTGAGATATTGTAAACAGATCCAGGCATCGTCGTCGTAGTAATAATCGCCCGACGAGCCGCGGGTGGCGTTATAGTAGGAGACCGTGTAGGTTCCGGTAGTGGTGGTGATCTTGCCGTTGATCTTGTAGGCGGTCATGGCGTGATCCAGCACGTCTACGTAGACGCGGTAGATCTGGGCGTCGGTGGGATTGGTGCGATAGGCTTCTGCCAGCGCCTCCAAGAAGGAGGCGGCTCCCCAAACGGAACTGGTGCCGGAGCTTGGTTGACCGTGGACGGTGTGCGTAGCGCGGTCGTAATAGTCGGCGATGGCGTTCTTGACCAGTTCCATTCCCGCCCGTGCGTAAGTGGAATTGGCGGACGCTTCGCCGCTGACCTGCTCCATTGCAGGCGTTTGAGGAAGATCGCGGGAATAAAGCGTGATCTCTGCCATCTGAGTCTGTCCGCCGGGTGAACGGAGCGTGAAGCGGAAATATTGGTAGTCGTCAGGGCTGGAGAAGGGGAAGAAAAACTCGGTATAGTCCGTTTGGCTCAGTCTGCCGTTGGCAATATCGCTGACCAACGTCCACTGCTTACCGTCCGCAGACGCTTCCAGCGTCCAAGAGGTAGGCAGTCTGCCGTACCGCGCGGTGTCGTTGGCGGTGGAGAGGGAGTAACCGCCGATTGGCATGGCGGTGTCCAGCTTCCAAACGACGGTGTATCCGGTAGTGGCGGTGCAAAGCTTGGTGGAAAGATCGCTATCGAAGAGATTTTCGGCAGTTTCGTTGGAAAATCCTCCGGCATTGGACGATATCAGCGAAACGTGACCGTCGTTGCGGATCGGAAAGAGTGTATCCCACGAAAGCACGGAGGGATACTCGGGTCCTGCCGGCGCGGGCGTCGTGACGGGCTGCGTGGTGGTGATCGGCACCGTCGTAGTCGGCGTTGCCGTCTCGGTCGGTTTTGTGGTTGTGGACGCGGCGGTGGTGACGACCTTGGTTGTGGTGATCGGCACTTCGGTCGTAACGGGCGCAGCGGTTGCCGGAACGGTCGTTGCTGAGGAGCTTGCGGGGGTGGTATCTGACGGTTCTGCTTCAGTAGACGCGGGGGGCTGTTCGGTCGCGCCGGTGGTGTCGGGGATCGTCAGATCGGTGGTTGCCGGGATGGTGGGCGAAGGCACGGGATCGGCGACGGTCGTTTGCCGGGTGGCGGTGAGCGTGGTGACGGCCGGAGCGGCGGTCTGAGTCGTTTGAGATTGACCTATCGCGCACGCGGAGAGCGTCAACAGGCATAAAACGAGAAAGATAATGGCAGATTGTCTCATAGGAAGCTCCTTTACCAATAAATATAGTTTAATTATACCATGAATATACAGGGCTGTCAATATGTTATCATAGCGGCGCGCTGTCGGGCGGTGTCGAAAAAATATTTGATATTTTTTATCAAAAGGGGTTGACAAACGGAATTTGCTGTGCTATAATAATCAGGCTGACAGCAAATATCGCGGGGTAGAGCAGTCTGGTAGC
>CAZFJJ010000041.1:0-11520 GCA_964519075.1 uncultured Lachnospiraceae bacterium | reverse complement strand
CCCGCTGTCCGGAATTGGAGTCGGTGGAATAGACCAAGGTCTGACTGCCGAATACCGGCAGCAGTCCGATGAGCGTGGCCAGCAGCAGAAGCACTGCGGCCGTGCGGACGAATGTTTGCTTCATAATATCCTCCGAAAATGGTTATCAATGGGAATGATGGAAAAGTATGACGGCGATGGATTGGTTAACTTACAGTATACCACAGATCGAAGAAAAAGTAAATAGCAAAGCGAAAAGTTGCAGAAGTTCGGCGAAAATTGCAGGATCGCGCGAATAACATCGGACGCGCCTGCTTCTGGAGGGGAGATCTGTACTATAATAAATATGTGACGACTTAGGCGGACAGATAAGCGTTCATATATGGAATGTAAGGAGATTTAGCAAAATGCACAAATAACGATGCGCGATCCGTGCGGGTCACAATCGTTTGTTGGTGGTTATGACGAACTTGTTGATGAAATGTTACAAAAATGTGACCGCCCGCTTGACAAAAACTCGGATTCGTGTTAAAATTTCAATAACCACAGTAAGGATTGAGTGATTTTTACTGTAAATCTATTTTTATGGAGGAAAAATATGAAAAAATTATTTTCCGTACTGCTCGTGATCGCAATGCTGGCTTGTATGCTGCCCGTATTTGCGGTTTCTGCAGCAAATCCCGAAGTCCCCGTTGCGAAGATCGACGGACAGACTGCTACCGGCGCTACTGCGAATGGCGGTAAGACCTGGAATAACACTGCTGAAGGCTTGACCAACACCGAAGGCAACTCTATTTTCGTGTTCGATCAGGAGTTCGCTGAAGGTACCATCGAGTTCACCATGACCACCGGCGGCGGTGACAACGGTGTGATCTTTGGCTTGGACGGCGATTCCATGGATTTCTGGGAAGCAGGCCCTCAGTATTACTTCGTGTTCGTCAATAACACCACCGGCGAGCTGATTCTTGCCAAGACCGGCGACGGCATGGGTTGGTGCTGGATGAAGTCCATGCCCGCAGCAGGCTTTGCCGCAGGCACTCCCATCAGCGTTAAGGTGGAATACGACGGCGACGGCCATATCCGTATGTACACCAACGGTACGCTGGTATACGACTATTGCGACGCACATCCCCTGACCGGCACCCGTATCGGTGTTCGTGCAGGCGGCGCTAACGTGACTTATACCGACATCAATATCACCACTACCGACAACGGCCCCGACTCCGGTATTGCAGGCGGTATCGCTCTTCCTTTCGCTAAGGTTGGCGATAAGACCCTGACCGGTTACGTTTCCGGCGGTCCTTGGAATAACGACGGTTCTTCTGCTACCGTGACCGACACCTCTTTGGTTCACAATACCTGGGCTACTACCTTTATCATCGACAACGACGAGCTGCCTCTGTTGGACGGCTCTCTGACCGCTACCGTTCGCGCAGGTAATACTGATCTGGGCGCAAACTGGCTGACCGGTATTTTCTTCGGTATCGAGGCTGACAAGAACGTGAACGTATGGAAGCGTTCCGCTTACTCTCCTGAGTGCTACGTCCTCTTCGTTGACCAGAACAAGAAGCTGATCCTGTCCAAGGCAGGTGTGAAGAACGAAGACGATACCCTCGTGGATCTGCAGATTTCCGAGGCGATCGTTGAAAACTACGAGATCAACGTGGATTTCGTTGAGATCAAGGCTGAGTTCAAGACAAACGACGACGGCTCCGTAACCATCAAGGGCTATGCGAACGGCGTTCAGCTGATCGAATACACCGATGAAGATCCTTGCACCGGTACCCGTTACGGCTTCGGCGCACGTTGCGGTGGCTCCGAACTGACTTCCCTCGTTCCCGTGAACAACTACGTTGCTCCCGTTGAGCCCTCTCCCAAGACCGGCGATATGACCGCTCTGACCGTTGCAGTTGCGACCCTCGCACTGATCGGCACTGCCGTGATCGTATCCAAGAAGAGAAACTACAACTGATTCGATACGAAGATCCCCCGCAATCGCGGGGGATCTTTGAGTTGCAGAGCTTTGTGCAAATTGAATCAAACGGATAGGCGCTGAATAGACTGTGAGCCTTTGATTTTTGTGATAAACACCGAAAGAGATGGCAAAATCACCAATCCGACGGCGCTACTCTTGACTTTTTCGTGAATCGATGTTAAACTATTCCTAACTACAGGGGAGTCTTGCGCGCCCCGTCATCAGGAGGATAATGATGAAAAAGCTGTTTTCCGTACTTATATTGACCGCTATGCTGGCGTGTATGCTGCCGATGATCGCGGTCTCTGCTGCAATCGAAGGCGATGTACCCATCGCCAAAGCTGCCGACGGCACCGTTCTTTCGGGTGCCGCTACCGAGCCCCATCTGAAGAGCTGGACGATCACCGACACCGAGCTCTACCTGGATGCCGGCAAGGATCAGGGTTACTTCATTTTTGACGGAACTATGAAAGAAGGCCGCCTGGCCGGTACGATCGTCACCAACGCGCAGAGCAATTCTTGCAACGGCATCGTCTTCGGTTTGACCGATGGTGATAACCTGAATTTCTGGGAAAGTGGCGTCAGCTTCTACTGGCTGTTCGTGGACGAGGGTAACCGCCTTCGTCTGTCGAGAGTGGGCGACGGTGCCAACTACTCTACAGGCACCTGGCACGATCTGATCCAGCAGAATCAGGTAGATTTGGACGATATGGATCTGGACGTGACCAAGGGCGTAACGCTGGCGGCTGAATGGGACGGTAAGGGCAATATCAAGTGCTACGTCAACGACGAGCTGATCTACACCGTCGATGATACCGAATCTCCCTTCACGGGATCTCGCTTCGGCGTTCGTATGAAGGAGAAGGCGGTCTCCGGTGCGGCGTTTACCGCTATTGTTGCGGGCTATCCCGACGAACCCGCGACCGGCGAGTCCACCACCGACGCACCCGTGACCGGCGAGTCCACCACTGACGCACCCGTGACCGACGAGTCCACCACCGACGCTCCCGTCACCGACGAGTCCACCACAGACGCACCCGTGACCGGCGAGTCCACCACAGACGCTCCCGTCACCGGCGAGTCCACCACAGACGCACCCGTGACCGGCGAGTCCACCACTGACGCTCCCGTGACCGACGAGTCCACCACAGACGCACCCGTTACCGACGAATCTACCACAGACGCACCCGTTACCGACGAATCTACCACAGACGCACCCACCGATCAAACGACAACCGACGGCGATTCCGACGGTGACGCGGACGACGGCGAAGAGGCTGAGGATTCTATCCTGATCCCCGTAGTGATCGCTGCAGCAGTTGTGATCGCGGTGGTTCTGGTCGTTGTGATCGTGAAAAAGAAGCGCTGAGCCATCCGATCAAAAAACGAAGCTATTCGCGGGATGTCCTTAACGGACGACTTCGCATCGAGATTACTCCCTTGCGGGATTTTCGATATATGCCTGCGGCGTTGGAGACCTGCTGACGCACTCGATAGGGTTGCTTTGCAAACGAGGATTTATCTCATATTGGTTGGTGCGTCGCGCTAATCACAGCGAGGGCATACAGAGTCAGCGAAGTTGATCAATCGACAGAAAAAGAGCAAGAATAGAAGGTTTGATCCTTTTACTCTTGCTCTTTCTGTTTTATAGATGGTTCGGTTGCCCAAGGGAAGCGAAGGAACCGTTTCGGACGCTCGTCTTCAGTCGGCAACGTCGGCAACGTCGGCGCCGTCGGTAGTGTCGGTAGTGTCGGGGTTGTCGGTAGCGGGGGACGAGCCCTCGGACGTTGTCTCAGTCTCGATCTCGGTGGACGGCTCGTTCGTTGCAGGCTCGTCGGTGTCAGGAGTGGGAGAGGGAAAGAGAGTCTCTGCAGACAGTCGGGCACGGTAGAGCTGGGCTTCGTCGTTGGATACGGTCAGCGAGATCGCGTCGTAGCTGCCGTTATCCAGATTCCGCAGGATCAGTCCCAGCAGATTGTATCCTTCGGCGGGGGAGTATTCCTTCCCGCCTGCTACGATCTGTTCGTAGATCAGCAGCTTGCCGTGATCGCTCGCAGAAAGCACCGTAGTGACCGAGCGATCACCGTCAGAGGAATGGAGCGTCAGCACGATCTGTAACGGTGAAGAGGCGGTCAGCAGCTCGTCGTTGACCAAAAGAAGCAGGCGGATATCGTGGGTCGTGTCGCCAGCGGCGCGGTGTGACAGGAGCGCGGTGACGAAGCTACCGTCTGTAGGCGTCAGTGATCGCTCCTGATAACCGCAGAGCAGACAGCTGCGAAGGGTGAACAGCTCTCCTTCGGAAGCGCCGAAGCGATGGGGGGTGTCGTAACGTACCGTTACCGCGGCGGAACCGGGGGCTTTGCCGATTTGGCTGATCAGCGCGTGTCCTTCGATCGAAAGCGAGTAAAGATAGCCGGCCGACGGGTGATGCGAGAGAAGCGCGGTCAGCTCGCGGGTAGCGGGATCGAAGCTCCAAATCGTATCGGGACCGTTGAAATAGATCAAATACCCGTCGTAGCACAAATTGATAAATTGATCTTTGTATAAGCTGCCGGGCTTCTCCCAGACCTCCCAGCGAAGCAGGGAAAGATCCGCAACCGTTTCGGCAGAGAGCTCGTTGAAGTCTACCTTCAACAGCGCGCGGGTGCTTTTGCTGATCGCGTAGCGAGCGTCGGAAAGAAAAAGCACCGCACCGGTAAGATCGGTCAGGAAGGAGGTCTCGTACAGATCGGAATCGCAGACGTAGGGGGCGATCCAGCCGTAGTGACCGACTTCGGCAATTCCCGCGTCACTTCGGAGGAAACCGCCGTGGAGTGCGCGGCCGGGGTGATCGGCGGTGGGGTCGTCGCGGGTCAGATCCACGTGATACCAGCTGCCGTCCAGCTCCACTATGTTCCAGATATGGTTCATCTCGGCACTGACGGCAAAATCGTTGGGGATGCCGATCAGATCCAGCAGATAGGCGTAGAGAGCGACGTACGCGCGGCAGACGCCGTGGCCGCTTTGCAGAAGATTATACAAATCCCCCACGGTGTGGGTGCCGTCGTAGGCGAAGGTGGTGCAGAGGTAGTCGTGGAGGAAGAGCACCTTTTCCATCTCGGTAGTGCCATCGGGGATCTTGGCGATAATGGCGGCGGTTTCTTGCTCTACGAATGCCTTGGCTGCGTCCAGCTCCTCGCCGGGGGCAATGGAGTAGATGGGACGCAGATCGTAGCGGTAAAGGTTTCCGTCCTCGTCGGGAGCGGGCAGGGTGACGATGGATATATCCACCGCCTGCAGATAGAAGAAGCGGGCGACCCGCTCCATTGCGCGGGTGCAGACTGCCTGTAACAGCTCGGTCTCCAGCGGTTCGGGCGTGGAGAGAGAATAAAGGGTCTCTCCGCCGTCAACGGCTGCCGTGAGCCCTTCGAACAGGAGTGCGTCGTAGTCGACGACGGGCGGATCCTCGGTCTCCGGGGACTCCTCGGTCGCAGGCGGCTCCTCCGTATCGGGAGGAAGGGGCTCGGTCGAGGGATCGTCGTCGGTGGCGGGCGGGTCGGTCTCTTCGGCGACGGGCGAATCGGTATCCGCCGATTCGGTAGAGGAGTCGGTTGGGGCGGCTTGTTCCGGGGAGGTCGCATCCTCCTGCTCGCCAGAGGCGTAGGACGAAAAGGAGACCGGAGATGACAGCAGCAGCCCGACCAGAATCAATAATGCGGTGATGCGCTTCATACGGAACCTCCTTTGGACAGATTGTGGAAAAGAGCATCGAAAATTGAGGAAAATGGCAAAATCAGGGGGATTGCATCTGATGAAATGTAAGACTCATTCAATCTAATTGTACTACAGGATAGGGGAATTGTCAATCTGCAATTTTTAGGAAATTTCAAATTCTTTGTGAACTTTTTTGCACGGTCTTTACAAAAATATCAGAGTGTGGTAAAATGGCAGAAATCCTCTCCGAAAGGGTGCTTTCCGGGAGGGAATAACGATGATTTGCGGATGTTGCTATGAGAATCGACAAGTTTTTAACCGAAACGGGCACTTGCTCCCGATCTGAAGCGGGAAAAGCAGTGCGCCGCGGAGAAGTGCTGCTGAACGGCAGAGCGGTTCGCTCCGCGTCCCAGCAGATGGATCCCGAAAAGGACGTCCTTGCCTTTCGCGGCGAGGAGATCGTGTATCGGAAATATACATATATTTTGCTGAACAAGCCCGAGGGCGTGGTCTCTGCCACTGAGGACGGCGACGTGACGGTGATCGACCTCCTGCCCGAGCAGCTGCAGCGGCTCTCGCTCTTCCCCTGCGGTCGGCTGGACAAGTATACGGTGGGTCTGGTGCTGCTGACCAACAACGGACCGCTGTCCCATCGGCTGCTCTCTCCCAAGCATCACGTGGAGAAGTGCTACCGCTTCACCGCCCGCTCGCCGCTCTCCGACGAGGATCTGGAGCGTTTGGCGGCAGGCGTGGACATCGGCGGCTACCTGACCGCTCCCTGCAAGGTGGAGCGGGAAGGGGAGGGGGACGGCTATCGCATCACCCTGACCGAGGGAAAGTACCATCAGATCAAGCGGATGCTGGAGACAGTGGGCAACAAGATCACGTTTTTGGAGAGAATCTCCTTCGCGGGGCTCTCTCTGGATCGAACGCTTTCCCGCGGAGAATGGCGTTATCTCACCGAAAACGAGATAAAAATGTTGGAAGATCACGACAAACGCTAATAAATTAGAGAAACGGGCGCGAGCGACGCTTCGCAATGGAGCGAAAATGTGTGGAACTTGTACAAAATGCACAAGTATGAGCGCAGAAGTTTGTTTTGCGAAGTTCTTTATTTGTTCACAATTTCATGCTACAATATATACAGTAAATTAGAAAAAATATGTTGCCCTGCAGGCAACGAATCAGGAGGCTATTTATGGCAGGACTTTCGTTCAGACACATTTACAAGAAGTACCCCGGCGGCGTTACCGCCGTATCCGACTTCTGTCTCGAGGTTAAGGATAAGGAATTTATCATTTTCGTAGGCCCTTCCGGCTGTGGTAAGTCCACCACTCTGCGTATGATCGCAGGTCTGGAAGAGATCACCGAGGGCGAGCTGTTCATCGGCGACAAGCTGGTCAACGACGTTGCGCCTAAGGATCGCGACATCGCGATGGTGTTCCAGAACTACGCTCTGTACCCCCACATGACCGTTGCCGACAACATGGCGTTCGGTCTGAAGCTCCGCAAGATTCCCAAGGACGAGATCAAGAGAAAGGTTGAACAGGCCGCTAAGATCCTGGACATCACTCACCTGCTCGACCGTCGTCCCAAGCAGCTGTCCGGTGGTCAGAAGCAGCGTGTTGCTCTGGGTCGTGCAATCGTTCGTGAGCCTAAGGTATTCCTGCTTGACGAGCCTCTGTCCAACCTGGACGCTAAGCTCCGTGCAGCCATGAGAACCGAGCTGACCAAGCTCCACAAGAGACTGGAAACCACCTTCATCTACGTTACCCACGACCAGGTCGAGGCTATGACCATGGCTACCCGTATCGTCGTTATGAAGGACGGTCTGATCCAGCAGGTAGATACTCCTCAGAACCTGTACGACTACCCCGTAAACCTGTTCGTAGCAGGCTTCATCGGCACTCCTCAGATGAACTTCATCGAGGCGAAGCTGGAAGACAAGGGCGGCGACGTATACGTTACCTGGGCTACCGAGGAGACCAAGGATCAGCCCTCTATCGTATCCACTCTGAAGCTGCCTGCAGACAAGGCAAACGCTCCCGAGCTGAAGGACTACATCGGCAAGGAAGTGATCGTTGGTATCCGTCCCGAGTGTCTGCACGACGACGAGGCATCCATCCAGGCTATGCCCGACGCAGTCGTTGAGGCTACCGTTGACGTAACCGAGCTGATGGGCGCAGAGATCTATCTGTACGTAACCTCCGCAGGTCAGAAGCTGACCGCTCGCGTATCTCCCCGCTCCACCACCAGAAGCGGCGATACTGTCAAGATCGCAATGGACGTTTCCCGTGTTCATATTTTCGATAAGGACACCGAAAAGTGCATCATTCACTAAAATAAATCAAAGAGGACTCCCGCGGGAGTCCTCTTTTATATCTGCAAAGCACACAATTGTAAAAATAACCAAAGATAGTATCAACTGCTTGACAAATTTGTACGAATATGCTATACTGAAACTACCAAAATAAGAAAGGTGGTAACTACTATGTTCAAGCGGTCGATTTCCCTGATTCTGTCCTGCGTATTGGCGCTCAGCACGTTGTTTTCGCTTTCGGTTACTGCCGATGCAATGGACACCGCAAACCTGACAGAGGTCATCAATGCGTATTCCAACAAAGAAATTGTATATTCTATCTCCGCACAGAAGCCGCTAAAAAGCCTGTCAAGCGGAGAATATGAGTATACTTTGTATGCCTTAAGTCCGTATGGATATGCGACTTGTACGATGCAACCGGCAACCTGATGGAGGCTTGTTATGCTGAGGGTGCAGAAGCACCCATTGATGTTTCAAGCTCTGAAGTGTATTATTACGGCGGTCCGTTTGTGTATGAATCGCTTGGCGCAAGATGGAACCATACGGTTGTGGTTTATTTGACAAGCTTTCATCCCTCAGATCCGGCATATACGGCTACATCCAACCGCCACTCAAAAGCTTGCGCAAATTGTAATCATGTTATCAATGAAATTCATTCATTTGGTGAATGGAATAGAACTATTGTTCGCCATAGTCGCGCCTGTTCAGTATGTGGATATAAGCAAATGGGCGTTCATACGTATGTGGATATGATTACCGGGTGGTTTTGCTCAGATTGCTTGTATCCCCAGCCAAATTAAAGGAGGTGCTGAAAATGAAAAAAATAATTGCTATTCTTGCGTTTTTTATCATGGTTCTTCTTCCATCCTGCGCAGAAGGGCAAAACTCGTTGACAGGTAAATTGCCTGCTTCGATATTAACTTCCGCACAAGCTACGACAACTGTTACTACCATGCCTGTGATGACGACCATTACCAGACCCGGGGATTTGCCACCGGTGGATTCGTTGCCAAAGGCAGATCAATCTTCGGTGGGAAAAACTGTAGCGCTTTCCTTACAGGATGCATATTTCTACTACTACTTTGATACCGACAGCGGAAAGGAGCGCCTGATCGTGGTAGATTTGCTATCTACAGAGGCAGATGGCGGTATTTTGTATATTTACGAGACCAATCTGAAGGGGATCGACGGTCTGTGCGATGCGATTTCTTCGTCTGTTCAAGCAAAGGTGCTGGCGGTATCCACCATCTCCTTCTATGAGTATATGTACGCCTCTTGGGGGCTTGAAATCATTGATTGTGTAGACGAAGGTTTAGTACAGGAGACTGAACTGATATCTCTGAGCGAGCCTGTCACTAACCCTAATACTGCACAGTTCTATTTTTCCATCGTGGATGCCGATCAAGGTGAGGTAGTGATGCTGGCAGGCAATATGACGAAGCAGGACAGTGAATATCTTACTGTAGCCTTTGAAGTAATGGATCGGATCATTGAACGCTTCGATCTGGCGAAGTATCTGTAAATAACCAATCGGGCAATTCCAAGAAATTGCCCGATTTTTGAATAATTTTCCCATCCATGCAACAAAATCGCCTTTTTCGGGGTGTTAGGTAGTGAAAGGAGGTTTTCCCATGAATCAACTGCAAGATGATCGAGAAAGTATCGTGAAGCTGTATTCGGCGACGGTCTGGCAGATCGCGCTGGCGCGGACTCGGCGTGAGGATGCGGCAGAGGAGGTCTATCAGGAGGTCTTTCTGCGGTTGTTCAAAAAGGATCGGACATTCCGCGAGGAAGAGCATCGCAAGGCGTGGATCATCCGCACCACGCTGAACTGCTGCAAGAGTTATATTGCAGCCGCGCTGAAGAACGAGACGATCTGTCTGGAGGACGTCAGTCCCACGCTGGCGCTTCCTGAGGAAAACCGCGGGCTGTATCAGGCACTGCTTCGTCTGCCTGCCAAATACAGGATCCCGCTGGAACTATACTACATCGAAGGCATGGAAGCCGAGGAGTGCGCGAAGATCCTGCGCCTGCGTCCCGGTTCATTCCGATCGCGGATCTCCCGCGGGAAGACCATGCTGAAGGAAGCCCTGAAAGGAGAAGGCATTTATGTTTGACGGAAAGAATATCGACCGAAACGACCCTGTCGGGCGACAGTTCGGCGAGATGAAGAAGCAAGTGCTCCCCCCGCCCGCGCTGGAAAAGGCGGTGGCGGCAGGCGTCCTCTACGGCAAGCGGGTGCGCACGCGGGTTCACGTGATCCGCTTCGCCAAGGCGGTGGCGGCCTACGTGGTGGGCATTGCGCTGTTTCTGGGCGCGATCCTTCTTCTGCCACAGTTGTTGGAGAGCAGCGATCCCGTGACGCCTGTGGGGACTACGCCATCAGTGCTTACTGAACCTGTTCCGCTTTCCTCCCTGTACGAGGGAAAGACGGTCGTAAGCGCAAATTTCTACTATAATCTGGAGTCCCTCACTTATTTTCCCACAGAGGATCCCCTTCGGATCCAACAAATGCTGGAAACGCTGGATACTACCGTTGCCACTCCGCTCCTCGACGATACTGCCGGCTGGAGTTATCACCGCATTCGACTGCATTTTGCAGACGGGACTGTTTCGGAAATCTGCGTTGGCAGAGAGACTCAACTGGTGAAATATTATACCTACACTTCCGAGGGTGACTTGCAGCTCATGGAAAGTTTCACGCTATCCCAAGATGTCTGCAAAGCGCTGACAGTATATATCGAGGGCCAATGCCGTGAGCTGTGGGCCACCGCTACGCCTCCCGATCCCGAAACCTATTTGAATCAGCCTTTCGATTCTATCCAATGCTCGGGATTCCCTTTGTTCCTTACAGACACTGAAATCGGCAAAATCAGCACCTACTTCATCAACCTGTTTACTGATATGCCGCTGAGTAAGGAGCTGTACCATTACACGCCCACCTTCAGCTTTTGGAACTTTCAGATTGACGATCACACACTTGCCAGTGTGGAACTGCACGAGGATAATACGGTGTGGGTGTGTGTCAGCATCCCTGGGATGCCGCCTAACACTTACACTTTCTCGTTATCCCCGGAAAAGATGCAAGAAGTGCGGGATTATTTATACAGTGCCGTGGTGCCTATTCCCTTGTCCCATCCGTTGGCAGATTATATGGGTTACGAACATGGGGAAATTTTGAAACTCATTGTTCTGAACTCCAAGATTGACAATTACAGTTATTGCGACAAAGAAACGGATATGTACGCGGTTCTGAGAATCATCGGGAAGGTTGAACTGCAAGCGACGGAGCGTAAGGAAACAGATGATTTCGATGATACCATAGAGCTATCCTTCCTTTCTTCCAATTTGAACATTCGGATCGACCGTTCCGGTTATATGGAGTGCATCTACAAAGACCAGTACGATGAAATTCATCATTCCTACTTCACCGCTTCCCCCGAGGATTTGGAGCAAATGTGGCAACAACTGCTAGCTTAGAGATTGAACGCTTATTCTAAAAGGGGCTGTTGCACTAAGCCCCGCAAAAAAAAATAGCCGAGTTACCAAAAAA
>CAZFJJ010000040.1:0-11553 GCA_964519075.1 uncultured Lachnospiraceae bacterium | reverse complement strand
GCTTCAACGGCATTTTCCTGGTGGCAACCAATCCCGTGGACGTGATGACCTCGCTGACCCGCGAGCTGTCGGGGCTGCCCGCAAACCGCGTCATCGGCTCGGGCACGACGTTGGACACCGCCCGTCTGCGCTTCCTGCTGGGCGAATACTTCTCGGTAGACCCCCGCAACGTCCACGCCTACGTCATGGGCGAGCACGGCGACAGCGAGTTCGTGCCCTGGTCGCAGGCCTATATCTCCACCAAAAACGTTCTCTCCATCTGCGATCAGTCGGACGGTCGCTTCTGCCGTGATGAGCTGGACGAAATCGCCGTGCAGGTCAAAACGGCGGCCTACAAGATCATCGAAGCCAAGCGTGCCACCTATTACGGCATCGGTATGGCGCTGCGCCGCGTTGCCCGCGCGATTTTGCAGAACGAGGGTAGCGTGCTGACCGTTTCCGCCTACCTGACCGGTGAGTACGGACAGTCCGACGTAAACGTGGGCGTCCCCTGCGTCATCGGACGCGAGGGCATACGCCGTGTGATCGAGCTGGATCTGACTGTCGAGGAGCAGGCGAAGCTGGAAGCGTCCTGCGATTTCCTCCGCAGCGTGCGGGCGGAATTGAAGAAGTAATGCTTGTTGAAAAGCCGATCCCGTAATCACAGATTACGGGATCGGTTGGGTACGGAGAAAAGATAGAGGCAAAAATAGGATTTCGATTTAATTTTTTTGTTTGGATCGAAATTTACAGTAATTTGGCGAAAAAATTGCAAAATGCGATTGACATCAGGATACTCTTGTGATACAATAAGAACAGATTTGTAAAAAGGGTGTGATGTCATGCGGGAATACTGGGACGTTTACGACGGTAACGGCAACGTGATCGAAGGTCGTGTTTCCATTCGCGGACGTCACGATCTTGGGGATGACGAGTACCATTTAGTCGTGTACGTCTGGATCATCAACGACGACGGGCAGATCATCCTCTCCCGTCGGCAGAAGGGAAAAACTTTTGCGGGTGCGTGGGAATGCACGGGCGGATGCGCGCAAAAAGGAGAGGATTCGCTCACTGCTGCCCTCAGAGAGGTGCGGGAGGAGCTGGGGGTCGAGCTGAATCCCGCCGCCGGACACTTTTATACCCGCTACAAGCGCAATTATCCCAAGGGTGCGCGCGCGTTGTGCGACGTTTGGGTTTTCCGCCAGAGCTTTGCTCTTTCCGATCTCACTCTGCAAACCGAGGAAGTCAGCGAGGTTCGTTTGGTCAATCGGAAGGAACTGATCGCTATGATGTCTGCGGCAGACTTTTACAAGCGGTATCCTTATCTAAGGCGTTTGCTACGCGAATGGGTTGAATTACCGTCAAAGCCGAAAACCGATCCCGGGAATCCATCCGTGTGACCGTACGGTCACACGGTATTCTTTTGCTTTCGGCACATTCTCATAGACTTAGGGCATACAATATAGCAGATACCGTTGGAGGTGATCCTATGGAGCTAAGCTATACGAATACCCGAAAGATCCTGCGTAGTGGGCGGGCTTCGCTGACGATGCAGACCTATATGATGCAGTTTCCCCCCGCCGTTCGCACAGTGGCAAACTGCTACGACGGCGCGGTAAAAGCACTGGAGGCGTGGGCTGTGCGCGATTTTCTGCCTTCGACCGAAGCGAAGCTGAACGCCGCACCGCGGAAGGGACGATTGCACTATCTCCCGCCCGTACTGAGATTCACCTGTGACGGAACGGTGATCGAAGAACGCTGGCTGTCGGTAGCCGCCGTCATTTCCTTGGAGGAGGAGGGAACGGTCACCTGCCTCCGCGACTATCGCGTTTGGGATTTGCAAACGGGACTGCTTTGTCCTATCGAACACTTCCTGCCCCGTAAAGAGGCGGCGCGATATCTTCGATGGGCGTTTAGGTTGGTCGATGATGCGGTATGGGGGATTCCTTTGGGGACGGGGAAACGCGGAGGCGGCGGGCAGCCTGTCTGTGCGGGAAAATTGAAATATATTTCGCCTCCCTCTTGACAAAACCGTTACGGTTTTGCTACAATATAGCAGGATTTGCAGGAAAAAATCCCGCACAGAGGAGGGGACGGGCATAGATCGCCCTCGGAGACCATATAGTGTAGCATCACACCGAAAGGATGGTTCTCCGAATATGTTTATTTACTCCGTCAAGGCGTCCAGCATCCGATTTTTCACCGTACTGGTGCTATCGGTGGCTCTGCTCACCGCGCTGATCGTGCTGGTGCCCACCTACGAACCCCTGAGCGTCTCCGCATCCGAGACGATCAATTTCAGCAAGATCAAGACCAACGAGGATCGGATAAACTTCCTTGCCCAGTTTGGCTGGACGGTTTCTGAACAGCCGCTGGAGGAGGTCGCCGTCACTATTCCCGATGAGTTTGACGCAGTCTTTATGGAGTACAACAATCTCCAGAAGGAGCTGGGGCTGGATCTTTCCCGCTACAAGCGCAAGGACGTGGTGCGCTACACCTATCAGGTCGTCGGTTATCCGGGCTATGACGGCGTGGTTTACGCCAACGTGCTGATCTACAAAAACAAAGTCATCGGTGGCGACATCTGCTCCGCCGATGTGAACGGCTTCGTCACCTCGCTGAAGGGGGAGAACGGCGCCGCACAGTAACAGAAAGGATGCCCTACGGGGCGAAAATTATGGAACTTACTTACGTTGCAACCTGTCTCTTCGGTCTGGAAAAGCTCTTGGGCGAGGAGATCGACGCTCTTGGCTATCGCCGTATCGACACTATGGACGGCAGAGTCACCTTCACGGGAGCTCCTGCCGCCATCGTGCGTACCAATATCGGACTCCGCTTTGCCGAGCGGGTCTACATCAGCCTCGGCTCCTTCCGCGCCGAGACCTTTGAGCAGCTATTCGAAGGCACCCGTGCCCTGCCTTGGGACAGCTGGATCGGCGCTCGCGATGCCTTCCCCGTGAAGGGACACGCCATCAAGAGCAAGCTCTTCAGCCTCCCCGATTGCCAGTCTATCGTTAAAAAAGCGGTGGTGGAGCGGCTGAAATCGGTCTACCGCTTGGGCTGGTTCGAGGAGAGCAGCGTGCTGTATCAGATCGAGTTTTTCATCTTCAAGGACATCGCTACCCTGATGATCGACACCAGCGGGACGCCTCTCCATAAGCGAGGCTACCGTACCGAGGCCAACGGTGCGCCTCTCAGGGAGACGCTCGCCGCCGCTCTTGCCGCCATCGCCCGTCCCCGAGAGGACGTGCTTTTCTGGGATCCTATGTGCGGCAGCGGAACCATTGCTATCGAGGCTGCCATGCAGATGGCGAATATCGCCCCCGGACTCCACCGCCCCTTCGCGGCGGAGAAGTTCCCGCAGATCGCACCCGCCCTCTGGCGGGATGCACGCGCCGAGGCGGAAGCCGCCATCCGAATCGACTCCGCCTTCGAAGCCTACGCCTCCGACATCGACCCCGCCGCCGTGCAGCTGACCAAGGACAACTGCTGCCGCGCAGGCGTTACCAAATGGGTCAAAGCCTTTGAACGGGATGCCCGCCAGATCAAGACAGGCGGTCGCCGCGGCACGGTGGTCTGCAATCCGCCCTACGGCGAGCGGCTGATGACCATGCAGGAAGCCGAGACCCTCTACCGTGAAATGGGACGTCACTTCGCCTCCCTCGATGCGTGGCAGATCTACGTCCTCACCTCTCACGAGGGCTTTGAGCGTCTCTACGGCAGGCGGGCGGACAAGGTGCGCAAGCTCTATAACGGCATGATCCCCTGCAGCTACTATCAGTTCTTCAAGCCGAGGGACGATCGGGGCGGAAAGCCCTTCGGAGACCGAGCAAGCCGCAGTTTTGACGGCAGAGGTGGTCATTCGGACAAGCAGGGTAAGCTTTACGGCGGGAAAAAGCAATGGGAAAAGAAGTAAAGACCAACGCCATGCGGATGCTGGAGCAGAAGAAGATCCCCTACCGCGTGAACCTGTACGAGTGCGACGAGTTCGTGGATGGCGTCACCGTGGCGGATCTGCTGGGGCAGCCCTACGAATCCTCCTTCAAAACGCTGGTAACGGTAGGGAAGAGCGGCGGCCATTACGTGTTCGTCGTCCCCATCTCCGAGGAGCTGGACTTCAAAAAATGTGCCCGTGCCGTAGGCGAAAAAGCGGTGGAGATGATCCATCTGAAGGATCTGACGCCCCTGACCGGCTACATCCGCGGCGGCTGTACCGCCATTGGCATGAAGAAGCAATTCCCCACGGTGATCCATGAGTCGGCACGGGATTTTGCCGAGATCATCGTCAGCGGTGGCAGGATCGGCGCGCAGATCATCCTCTCCCCCGCCGATCTGGCGAGGGCGGTGAACGCGAAGTTCGCTGACATCGTGAAGGAGTGAGCGCAATGACCAAGCGAACCTTTATCACCCAAATCCCTATCCACAAAGGCTGGTCGGGAGATCAAAAATACTGCGTCACCGACGAGAGCGGTGCGCGCTATCTTCTGCGGGTCTCCCCTGCGGAGCAATTCGAGCGAAAGACCGCAGAGTTTCACTTGATGGAAAGAGTAGCGGCGCTGGGCATTCCCATGTGTCTGCCGCTGGAGCTGTCCGGATGCGAAGAGGGCGTGTACTCCCTCCAAAGCTGGATCGACGGCTCCGACGCAGAAGAAGTGATCGCCACCCTCCCCGATGCCAAAGCCTACGCTTACGGGCTGGAGGCAGGGCAGATTCTCCGAAAGATCCACTCTCTTCCCGCACCTGCCGATGCAGAGGATTGGGAGTGTCGCTTCAACCGCAAGATCGACCGCAAGCTGGAAATGTACCGCGCCTGTCCGCTGAAATACGAGCGAGGCGAGGTCTTCATCGAATTTATCACAAAGAACCGCCATCTTCTGAAAGACCGCCCCCAATCCTACCATCACGGCGACTATCACATTGGCAATATGATGATCGACCGCGACGGAAAGCTGCGGATCATCGACTTTGACCGTTGCGACTGGGGCGACCCGTGGGAGGAGTTCAACCGCATCGTCTGGTGCGCACAGAAGGCGTCTGCCTTCGCCACAGGCATGGTGGACGGCTACTTTGAGGGTTCGCCTCCTATGGTGTTTTGGCGGCTCCTGGCGCTGTATATCGCCTCCAACACGCTCTCCTCTCTCCCTTGGGCGATCCCCTTCGGCGAGGTCGAGATCACTACCATGCGAAATCAAGCGGCGGAAGTGCTCGCTTGGTACGACGGGATGAAGACTCCCGTGCCGGGGTGGTACGATCCTGCACTAAGACAAGCAAAACCGGATAAGCAATGAAGCTGCTTATCCGGTTTTTGCTATGCAATACTACAAAAAACAAGGACGGAAGAATGGTCGCAGACCATTCTTCCGTCCTTATATAAAAGTTTTGGGAAGTCCCGAAACCCTTTTTCAAAGAAGGGGTGGAGTTGCCTTTGCAAGGCAACTCCTGCAATTCGGCAAAACCGAATTGCGGGGGCAGGGTGCAGGGACTGCGTCCCTGCGTTACTTCGCAGTCACTGCGGTCAGCGATACGTTACCGCCGTTGGATTCGGTAGCGGTGAAGGTTACGGTGACGGTGTCGCCAACGTATTCGGAGAGATCCAAGGTGACCAAAGCCATAATAGCGTCTCCGCCTGCGGTGATGATCACCGAGGATTCCAACGGAACGCCGTCTGCGTCGTAGACGGTCATCTGGTTCTTGGCGTTCCATGCGCCCACCAGGAATTTCACGGTGGTCACGCCCTCGGTACGGACGGTGATGGTTTCGCTGCCGCCGTTGAGACCGTGGACGGTGTTAGCCGACGCAACGTCTGCGCCGTCGCTCCACTTGACAGCCGCCTTGTTATCCCAGTGCGCCTGAGAAGAGGAGAAGGAGACGTCGAAGATGTCGGTCGCGTCTGCCTTCTGATACAGCTGCTTACTGTCAGCAGAGTTCAGCTTGCCGTGGTATTCCCAGTATACGGTGCCTTCTGCGGTCAGATCCAGCGTGGCGGTGTAAGGAGTCGATACGGTAACGTTTACCTTGGACTGATCCTCGGTATCGGGTTCTACGGGCGTCAGATCTTCTACGGTACCGTCGGAAGCCGCAACTGCGGAGAAGGTGATGTTATCGCCGCAGAGCATGGAGTAGCAGATGTAGATCTCGCTTGCTTCCTCGGCAGTTACGTCGATGACGATCTTACGGTAGTAGTTGGTGTTCATATCGCCGAAGGTGTAGGTCTTCACGTTGCCTGCACGGTCGCGGATGGTGAACTTGGCAACCGACTTGTATCCGCCCAGATAGATCTCGTAATGGGTCGTATTCTCATCGACCTTCAATGCCAACTCAAAGGTGTGATTGGAAACGGGGCCGTTGGTGGAACTGCCTACCTTGCGCAGGTCGCCGTCCTGCCATGCGATGGAATAGTTATCGGTAAACGAATAGGTGCCGCCAATTCCGGTCATTTCGCTGATCAGATGCTCCTCTACATCCTTGCGGATTACGGTAGTAGAGTCGATAGCACCGAAGAGCGCCCAGTCTTTATTACCGATCGCGGTCAGATTCAGATCAACTTCACTCTTCTTCAGCGTCTCTACGGAAGAAGTGAAGGAAGCCTCCGTATCGTCGTAGCTCTCGTTGACACCGTCCTCACAGGTGGTTTCAAAGGTGAAGGTCAGCTTGGACTCGTCGGATACGGCAGCCTTGAAGGTGACTTCGTAAACCACGTTATCACGGCAACCGCCGATGATCGCCAAAGGATCAGCGTCAGCATCCTTGGCAACTACGGTAAATTCTACGGCTTGACCGTTGAGGGTCATACCGGTGAGCTTGCCCCAGTCATCACGTCCGTGAACGCGAACTGTCCAGGTGCGCTCGGTGAATGCGCGTTCGCCCTCAAAGGTGCCCTGTGCTGCAGCGATCAGCAGATCAACGGTGTTTCCTTCGCCCGACAGCGTGATGTCGGTGGTACGGTAGAGACCGTCCTTGTAGGCAACGGTAGAGGTGTCGTCCTCGTAAAGGGTAGAGGTAGTGCCGTAGCTGATGCTGGGGTAAACGTCCAGCGTCATGTGGCTCCAATCCTTTTCGTCAACATTGGACATATTGTCTGCCAGCGTCAGAACAGCGCCCATGCGAACGAAGATAGGAGAGGTCTCCAGTGTATGCGTAACGGTGATCGTTGCGGGACCTTCATAGGTCTTGCCGGTCCAGACGTCCATCCATTCGCCGTCGGGGATAAAGACCTCGCGGGAAACGCCCTTGTTTGTGATAACTTCCAGGTAAATATGTGCATAGGAGCCGGAATCGAAATATTCGATTTTGATGGAATGCGCAGAGCCTGCGGTATAGACGTCGGTGACCAGATATTGATCGTAAACGCTCCAACCGTCGATAACCAGTTCGTCGTCGATCCAAATACGCACGCCGTCGTCGGCATATACGCGCAGTGCGGCATCGTCTGCACCGAAGGTGATCGTGCCTGTCCAACGGATAGAGAAGTTGTCGGTTACGGTCAAGCCGCTGGGAGCGTTCTGACCCCATTCGAAGTAGATTTCTTCGTCGTACTTGGTAACGGTGGGAGTACCGGACAAATTCTTATTGCTGAAGTACTCGCCCTTCAGACCGTTTTTGCCGTCAGAGGTGAGTTTGTAGTCGATGGAATTCGTATAACTCTCTATTAAAGGAGCAACCAGAATCGTATCACCCAACAGGTATTGGTAGTTATTGGAGGACTCGGCGTACTGAGGATAATTGATGTCAAGCCGACGGATCAGCGGCAGACCCGTCTCGTAGTTTTCGTGGGCAAGAGTGTAGTAGAGCGGGAGGAGGCGGTAACGCATATCCACGTAGGTGTGCGTGACCTCTTCTGCGGTTTCGCCGTAGAGCCAAGGCATACGGGAATAAGGCTTGGTACAGTGAACGCGCATAATGGGGGACAGAGCACCAAACTGAATCCAACGAACGTACATATCGTCAGATACCTCGGAGCGATGACCGCCGATATCTGCACTGACGTAAGGCAGACCCATTTCCGCGCCGCCGTATACTGCGTTAAAGATTTCGTATTCCAGATCCACGACGTTGGTATTGATATCACCCGTCCATTGGATGGAATATCTGTGAGAAGCCAGCTCGGGTGCGTACTGCAGAATACCGTTGAGGATACCGTCTACGTTGGACATGATCAGCGCACGGCGGGCGTATTCGCCAACGTCGGTGATGCTTTCGTAATATTCCTCGGTAATCCACTGGAACGCGTACTGACCGGTAGCATAGATCGAAAGATCGTTGTGAATGGGATTGAGGGCGACGCTCCAGTTACGGTCGTACCACCAATAGTCCATACCCAGTGATAGAATCAGCTTCAGATTCTCATTACGATATTCGATTTCATCTTCATCCAGAAGATTATCGGTTCCGTCAACCGGTTCCGGATGGTCGTTGAAGACTATCTCAACGCCCATTTCGTGAGCTTTCGCCAAGAACTCTTCCATGTCGGGGAAAAGTCGGGTGTTCACGTCGTAGCCGACGCCGCCAACGGAGGAGCTGGTCCGCCAATCGGTATCAATGACCAGCATATCGATAGAATATCCACGATCCAGGTAATCCTGAATTTGCTGCAGCGCGGTGGTGGCGGAATATTCATACCAACGGGAGTCCCAATAGCCCAGCATTTTCAGATTGACCATCTCGGAGGAGCCGGTCAGCTCGATGAAATCCGAGGTGAAATTCTGATAATTTCCCTGAGGAAGGAAGATGAACAGGTCTGTAGCGTCGTTGGATAAATCCCATCCGTTATTGCGGGAATAGTCCTCTGCAACCGAATAACCGTCCTCGGAAGGAATGACCCGAGGAGAATCGGTAAAGTACCAGCTGTTCAGCTCGTCGGAGGGAGAGGGGAGATAGACGTTGCTATTGGTGTTTGTCTCAAAGTGCCACAGGGTGTTGCCCTCAGGGTCGGTGATGTAGCATCCCGTGGGGGTCTTCGTTCCTTCGGGAACGTAGACCTTATAGGCAGAGGTGGAGATCACCGTATAGCCGTCTACGGTCTCGGAGGTGTAGGAGACCTCATCCCAGCCCCGTCTTTTCTGGACGGTGAAGGATGCACGGTCTTCAAAGCCCTTGGATCCCTTGACTTCAATGCGCACCAGCCGCTCGCTAAGCAGTTGCACACGAATGCGATCCAGTTCAATAGAAGTGGGCAACGGACCTTCGTCTTTGGGCTCGGTAGTCTCGGGAGCTATTACGGTCTCATCCGGGACGGTCGTAGTAGCAACGGGAGCTTCGACGGTGGTCTGCTCGGGCGTGTCGCTGTCGGAGCCACAACCCGTTGCAAGCACGCAGGGGAGAAGCATCAACAGCCATAGCAATTTTTTCATACTAATCAGTACTCCTTTCGGGCATATGCCGATGATTACGTTCGCCTACTATTCGTATAATATGGCAAGTTACTGTAATTATACCATAAATTACGCGGCTTGTAAAGGGTCATACTTGCTTTTTACTTGACTGAATTTGCTTTTTTTTCGAAAATGCGTAAAATAACTATGGATATGCGCACGATAATTGTTGAAGGTGCGTAATCGACGCGTTCACTTGCCCATATGAAATCTCCCGACGGGCAACCGTCGGGAGGAATTACTGCAAAACTATAGGTTTTTATATTTTCGATACTTTTCCGCTACGACCTTCATGTCGGTGAGCATCTGCTCCTTATAGGCTGTGTTACCTCTGAGCAGGAGGGAAGGGTGATAGACAGCAGTCATCTCGAACGCGCCCTTCTGCACCCAGATTCCGTGCTCCCGAGTGATCCTGTAATCGGGTCTGATGAGACGCATCGCCGCGATCCGACCCAGGCAGACGATCATCTTGGGGCGGATGATCCGCACCTGCTCTCGGAGGTAGCCGATGCACAGATCCTGCTCGCTTTCCTGTGGATCACGATTCTGCGGCGGACGGCATTTGAGGATGTTGGCGATATATACGTCCTCTCGGGGAATATCCACGTACTCCAGATACTTATCCAGCAGCTGTCCTGCCCGTCCCACGAAGGGGATTCCCGAAAGATCCTCGCTCTCGCCCGGGGCTTCGCCTACGAGCATCAGAACGGCACGCTCATTTCCCGTTCCGAACACGAGATTGCGGCGGGTATCACCCAATCCGCACTTGTGACAGCCTTCACAGGCAGCTTTCAGCTCATTCAGCGTCATATTATACGTCCTTTCTTTACGCAGGTCAGGTCGCCATCAAAGCAAGCTGAGTAACTGCGCGGGTCTTGCAAATACATTTACCGTGCTCGGTCAGGTAGGAGAGGGGCAGATCTTTGATTGCCGAGCCAAATTCAGCGATCACGCCCGAGGCACTGAATTCGGATCCCCCTCCGGATGCACCGCGGCTGCCTGCCAAATGCAGATAATAGCGATCACCCATTTGCCACGCAGAGCTGTCTCCATCGTAGCCGCAGGAGGACAGAGCAAGGCAGACCGACAACAGGTCGGACAGTTTACCAAACTCGCCGGTTGCTCGTTTGAATCGACGGGCTACGGACGGGCAGGCGGTCAGCTCGGAGGGGATACGGTTTGGATCAGCCTTGATCAGTGCAGAATCAAACTCTGATGCCACACTGTGGGAGAGCGAACAATCCGAAGCGGGAGCGCTATCCGACGTGCCAATGACGTACATTTCGCAACCGCCCGCGCGGGAGGCGTAGATCTGTACCGCCACCCGCGACGCTGCTGCGTCAAAGCCGGTGGCGTGCTTGGCGTCGTCCAGGATCGCCCAGAACGCCCGTCGGGTCTCGGTGCTGGAATAACTGAGGGTCGAAAGATCCATGCCGTACAACAGCAGCTCCTCTTCGGTCAGCGTGATCTTGAGCTTGTTTTCATCAATGCGTAAATAATCCATTTATCTATGTACACTCACTTTCTGAGAGAGACTCTAAGGTCAGTATACAATTATTATAACGGAAAGGTGCAAAAAATGAAAGACAAAATTATTTCCGCATTTGGAAAAACGAGAACGCTCAGGAGATTAGGTGGATCAGACCGGGAAGCGCATCCTCAAAACGGACGCCGTAGTAATGCGATTCGTCGCCTGCGGTTCGGCGGATGCAGTCCAGCGTGAAGTCCACGGCGGTCTGCAGGCTGTCTGCAAGCTCCATCCCACGGGTGAGGCAGCCCGACAGCACGGCGGCGAAGATGTCGCCGGTTCCGTGGTAGGTGCCGTCCACGTGATCGTTGTAAGCGGTGCAGTACTTACCGGTAGCCGCCACGTAGCCCACGGCACCCTGCCGCAGATCGTCGGGTCGGGCGCCGGTGATAACGGCGGCTTTACAACCTACCTCTTCGCAAAGGCGGGGAAGGAGCGCACGCAGCGTCGCTTCGTCCGCATCGGGACGGTAGGGGATGTCCAGCAGGATAGACACCTCGGTAAGGTTGGGCACGATCACGTCGGCATCGCGGCAGAGCGACTTCATGCTTTCGGCAAACCGTCGGTCGAAGCCGGCGTAGTAGCTGCCGCCGTCGCCCATTACAGGGTCGATGACGCGGATGGCACCTTTGCCGAAGCGGTCGAAGAGCGCCTTCACCAGCTCTGCCTGACGGG
>CAZFJJ010000039.1:0-11640 GCA_964519075.1 uncultured Lachnospiraceae bacterium | reverse complement strand
ACTCGCTCTTTCGAACGCGTCTTCTGCTTTTGGCGGGACTTTTTTTACAGCACCTCAGACTCTACCAAGAACTTTTGAATAGCGCCGCAATTTCTTGCGGCGCAGAAAAGGATGCTGTGATTGCATCCGAAAACGGAAAAACCCTCTTTACTTTTGCGAAAAAATATGCTATACTGAAGGTGGAAAAACGAGAAATTAATCTGAAAGGATGAGAATGATATGAAAAAACTTACCCGATCCATCGCCCTCCTGCTGGCGGGGCTGCTCTGCTGTGCCGGCCTCCTTGCCTGCGATGAAGAGGATGCCGCCGTGACCACCGTCGCGACCACCGAAGCCACGACTGCCGCCACCACTACCGCCGCTCCCGAGGATGAGGAGCCTACGACCGACGGCAATGAGGTCACCGATGAACTGACCCAGGGCAACGTCTTCAGCAAGGTTTCCCAGCGGATGAGAGAGCTGAAGAGCTACTCCTCGCAGGTGGAAATGGATATGAGCATTTCCATGATGGGCATGACGATGGCCATGGAAATGGAAGTGGAAGCCATTGCGGACGCCGAAAGCAGCCGTTATTACACCAAAACCTCCGCTTCCATTATGGGGGAAACCTCTACCGCCGTCAACTACTTTGACGAAGAGGTCTACTTCATGGCCAACGGCGAGGAGAAGATGGTTGCCGATATGACGCCCGAGCTGATGGAGTATCTTCAAAGCGACACCGAGGGGGTTCTGGAGCTGGACGCTACATACTTCGAGTCCTTCAAGCTCTACTCCTCCGAGGACGGCTATCTGCTGGTGATCTCCGGACTGAAGGCAGGCAGCGGACTGCTGGATTCCGTGCTGGATTCCGAGATGCTGGAGGGCTATCAGATCGATCTGTCCGATGTGGAAATCGAAATGACGGTCACCAAGGACTTTTGTATCTCCGAAATGACCATGAGCCTTGGGCTGTCCATGGATCTCAGTTCCTTGCCCGGCTCCGAGGACGGCAGTATCTCCCTGGGAGAGGTGTCGGCTACGATGGAGGTCACCGCCACCTACGGCGATTTCGACACCGCGGCCGATATGATTGTGAAGCCCGATATGACCGATGCCGAAAAGATCGATGCTGAGGATCTGCTGAGCAGTCTCTTCGGCGTAGAAGAGCTTGCGCTTGCCGGAGACGATGAAGCCGTCAACGAGCTGTAATTGACACTCTTACCAATCCACACCCCGAAAGCCTGCTTTCGAGGTGTGTTTTTATCGAAAAAAGGTCAGTATTTGCGGCTTTCCCTTGACAAATCGGACGATCGGTGGTATACTGACAGGGAAATACTTCTTTATATACGAAAGGAAATCGATCATGAATAAACTGATTCAAAGCCTCGCGCTTCTGGCGGCGAGCGTTCTTTTAGCAGTCTCACTTCTCTCCTGCACGGGTGCAGGCGTCGGCTCTAACGGGAGCGGCAACGGCGATAACGCGCAGGCGGACGGCAATCATAACAGCGACAGTAACGGTAGCAACGATTTCGATTATACGAATTTGACCCCGGAAGCTGTCTATCAGGCTATGCTGGTTGCAAACAGCCGTTTTACGGCTACCGCCACTTTTTCTCGCTCCGCAAGCGGTAGCTCAGATTCCGCAAAACTGAGCATCGAAAAGGACACAAATGTCTTTCGTTTGACCGAGAGTGCTGGATCATATACCGACATCCTGTACTACGATCTGAATACCCACTATTGGTACGAGCAGAGCGACGGCGAATGGGTCTACGAAACCGAAGAATTCACCACGGAAGATCTGCTGGCCATGCTTACCCAGGATACGGGCAGTCTGCTGTTTGAGGATGACAACTATTATCCTTACAATACTACCGCCGGCTATCTTGCAAAGACCGACGCACTGAATGCTTTCTTTGAAGGAAGTGCCGATCAAGTGGTCTGTACCTTGAGCATGACCCCCGGGGAGGACGGCTATACCTATCTTCTGTCGGTAATCGCCGATGAAATCGTGCAATTGATGGAGCTGAAGATCAGCTTCACTGTTGAGAGCTTTGCTCTGCCCGATGCGGAACCCATGCCCTCCACCGATGAAACCAACCAAAGCGGAACCAATTCCGGTATTACCTCGGGTAACGCAACCTCCGAAAAGGAAGAATCTCAGCCTAATTACAAAGAAGAGGAAACGCAGCCCGAGACTACTACGCCCTCACCCGCTGCTGACTATCTCCCTCCCTCCGATCTGTTTAAGACGGTAGCGGCGGCAGACGAGATCGTGCTGAACGTGATGATCGACAACGCGGGCTATTCCGTGCAGAAGACGGCCGATCTGGCACTGGTCACCCGCATCGTGAACGGCGCATCGGTCTCCTCCATCTATTACGATCTGGAAAGCGGCTACAGCTACAGCTATCTGAACGATCGCTGGAACGAGAACTACGTCGCCTACGATTGGGCTTCGTTGCTGCAGCAGCTGGGGCTGACTGCCTCCTCCTACCTGTTCCGTGACAGCTGTTACGGCCAATTTGAGAGCACCGACACCCTGCTTTCGGTCGAATCTGCACTATTGCAGGACAGCGACATTGCATCCGCTACGTGGGAACGGATGGAGGACGTTTACGTCTTCACCGAAACCGCTGTCACAGGGCAAACGGTCAGCTACGTCTTCCGACTGAACGAAGATACCGACGTCACCCTGCCCGATATGAATTAACGAAGGATAAATGAAATGAGAATCAAAAAAGCCCTCTCCCTACTGACTGCAGGACTGCTGACTCTGACCCTGCTGACAGCCTGCGACTCGGACGGTAGCACCGAAACCACCACATCGTCTCAAGACGGTGATTCTGAAGCTTACGAGAACCTGACTCCTCAGCAGGTTTACGAAACCCTTCTGCAGGCTGAGGATTTCGTCTTCCTTACCGTGATGGATCGTCAGGTGACCGGTGCTACGATCAACATGACCTATATGCTGGAAAAAGACGGCGACACCCTGCGCTATACCGTCTATCAGGATGCAGAGGACGACACTTACGACGTCAACTCGGTGATCTATATCGATCTGGGGAAAAACATCTGCATCGCGCCCAGCGGCGACGAATGGTACGTGCTGGAGGACTCCGAGAGCTTCAGTGTGGCGGCGCTGATCGAAAACTGTACGCCTGCGGATCTGCTCTTTGACAGCCAAAATTACACCGTCAGCGACGGCAATTATACTCTGTCTCGGGATGCGATCCTGAATATGATCGGCAGCACCACCGCTACCGTTTCGGGAGCGATGCGCTCCGAGGGGGACACCTACACCTTTGAGGTGATTACCGAGGAAGCCACCAACGTCATTACCATGACTACCAAGGTGATTTTTTGCAACGTAGGCATTGAAATGCCCACCTACGATCTGAACGCGTCCGGACAGAGCGGCTCTGCCGAGCCTGACACGGACGAAGAACCGTCGGAAACCGCCGACGGTAGCGAATCGGTCGAAGAAGGTGGCGCTGAATGACCCGAAACATGAAAAGGATGAATACGATGAACCGATTTGCCAAATTCGCCGCCCTCTGCCTGTGTGGCCTGTTGCTCATTACCGGACTGCTCGGTTGCCAAAAGGAGAGCTCTTCCGTTCCCGATAGCAATGAACCGCCTGCCAGTACGGGCTCTGAGCCGTTTACGCCCGAGCAGGTATTTCAGCTTCTTACCCATGCGGAGCAGATCTGCTTTACCGTGATCTACACCGAAGTAGAGGCCGACGGGACGGTGGATATTACCGAGACTGCCGTGGTGGAAAAGGACGGAAATCGGGTGAAAGCATCGCTTTGGGACAACGACGAGAGCAACGTCTATTACTACGACCTGGATGCCGCCCTGGGCTATCAGCAGAACGCCGACGGAGATTGGGAGAGCGTATCGGTTGAGGAAACGGTTCCCGATTGGGAGTCCTGCCTGGAACAGGCGTTTACCATTGAAGGAATGAGCAGCCGCCTGGATTGGTTGTTCGCCTCCGACACCTACGAGGCTTACGATGCGGAAACGGGTCGCTGTGTCATGAAGACCGACGAAATGACCGGCTATTTCGGCAGTAACTGGACTCAAATGACCGCCTATCTGATGCAAAGCGGTGACACCTACTATCTGTATATGTCTACCACTGACGACATTGGCACCTTCACCTACAAAGTAGTGATGGAGTACGGTGACGTCAGCGTGACGCTCCCGAATTGATCGAACCCCTCTGCGCGTGTCTGCGCAGAGGGGTTACGTTGATGAAGAGCGGCACGCTTGCCGATAATGTCGCAAATGCAGAAATGCCGGGCGGAGCTTATCCGGGGAACGACGGCCGCCGTCGGTAGTACGAACACAAAATTGCCGATGGCATCCACGATCCATTGCTTCTCAATGCAGGCGGATGTGTATACGCCTCCTTTGAGGATTTTACCCCAATATGATCGGACAGAGTGGAGCTACCCTGCAAAATCGCGGTCGAAGCGATGGGACAGATCGCCGCGGGCGACGGCGGTCAGCAGCGCGGGTGCTTCCCAAACGGTCCCCTCCATCAGCGAAAAGAGCTGGGTACAGCATCCCTCGAAGGCGGGATCAGGGAAGCTTTTATAAACGAGTCCCTTTCGTTCCTCGTAATTGCCGGTCAGAAACAGCCCCGTATGGGCAAAGCCCCGCACCGCCGCGTGGCGGGATGAAAATATACGGCTGAGCCGCATCAGCATCCGATGGGCGGACACGATCTGTCGCGGACGCTCCTTCAGCGGCGCGTCGGGATAGACCAAGTGGGAGAGCGCGGCGAAATAGGGGGCGATGACGGCGCAGTCGGCAGGCGTCAGCTCCGACAGGTGGGAGACGGGATCGATCTCGGTGGGGATCTTGCCCTCGCCGCGGATCAGCCATAGATCGAACTCGCCCTCGACGGTGCAATGGGGCGCCTTCCCCGACTTCACCAGCTGCTCCACGTACGGATGGCAGGCGCTGTCTAGCAGATAATGGCAGGCAAAGCCCAGCGTATAGGCAAGACCCGCGTCCCGCTCCTCCTCGAGCAGGCGGTCGGTGACCTCCAGCATGATCTGAAGCACCCGTTGCCCGGTGCAGCCGTGGAGCAGATTGCCCAGCGCACCCATAGGGGTCTTGAAAAAGGGTTGATAATAAAAGAGAAGATCGGGACCGTGCAACCCCATTTGAAAGAGGGGGAGATGATCCAGCAGCTTGTCCGCAAGTGTAGGGGAGAGGGTGTTGATCACCGCCTCGCCGAAGACGCGGTGTGCGTAAATGGCAGGCATCTATGGTAAACTCCAAATCAATATCGTTAATATCATTGTAAACAGTATACCACAGTTCGAGGGATTTCGCAAGAGGAAACGGGAGCAGTTGTGGAAATCTACGAAGATTTCGGCAATATGACCGATGTCCGCTCGTCCTGCCTTGACAAAACCTCCCCCGCGTGGTACAATTTAGCTATCATGCGCCAAGGATCCCGAACGACCGACGCCCGCTTCGTGCCGTCATGCCCTGAAGCCCCGCCGTAAGGAACGGTTCTGACCGTCCCCTGCAAGGTATGTGCAAACCATTTTTGCAGCACAGTACACCCATCGACTATCCCGCGCCGCCCAGCGGCAGATCGGAGTTTATATGTTCACTCTCCCCGAAACCGTCACGTCTATCCTCGCCCGGCTGGAATCGGCGGGGCACGCCGCCTACGTCGTGGGCGGTGCCGTCCGCGATTTCATTCGCGGCGTCGCGCCCCACGACTGGGATCTTACTACCTCCGCTCGCCCGGAAGAGGTGACGGCGCTCTTTGCCAACGAGACGATCGTCCCCACGGGATTGCAACACGGCACCGTCACGCTGGTCATTGAACACACCCCCTACGAGATCACCACCTTTCGGGGGGAAAGCGGCTATACCGACCACCGCCGCCCCGATCAGGTGGAATTCATCGACTCGATCGAAGCCGACCTTGCCCGGCGGGACTTTACTGCAGGCGCCATCGCCTACTCCCCCACCCGCGGATTGTGCGATCCCTTCGGCGGCGTCGCCGACGTAAGGGCGGGCGTCCTACGCGCTGTGGGCGACCCCATGACCCGCTTTGTCGAGGACGGACTCCGCGTCCTACGCGCCCTCCGCTTCGCTTCCGCCTGCGGATTTACCGTCGAAGCCGAGACCGCCCGTGCCCTCCACGAAGGGAGGCACCTGATCGCTCCGGTTGCCGCCGAGCGCATCTACAGCGAGCTGACCCGCACTCTCTGCGGAGCGGACGTGGAGCAGGTTTTGCTTACCTATGGCGACGTGATCGCAGAGGCGATCCCCGAGCTGACCCCCATGTTCGGCTTCCCCCAGAATACCTCCTACCACGACCGTGACGTCTGGGCGCACACCGCTGCCACTGTCGCCGCCATTGCCCCCGACCCTATCCTGCGTTGGACGATGCTTCTCCACGACGTTGCCAAGCCTGCCTGCCACTATGTGGACACACGGGGCGTAGCTCACTTCAAGACCCACCCCGAAAAGGGCGCGCCCATTGCACAAGCCGTTCTTACACGGCTCAAGGCGGAGCGCGCCACCCGCGAGGAGGCTGCCGCTCTCATCCGTCTCCACGACATCGACCTGCCGTCGGAGCAAACGGAGATCCACCGTCTGCTGGTGAGGCTGGGAAAGGAGCGAACCCTGCGCCTGCTGGCGGTCAAGGAGGCCGATCTTTCCGGCAAATCCCCCTACGGCAGAACCCACGGTCGGGACGTGATCCTTCCCCGTGTGAAGGAAACGGTAGAGTTGCTGCTTGCCGAAGGCGCACCGCTGACCGTCCGCGGCCTTGCGGTGAGCGGCGTCGACCTGCTCTCGCTGGGACTGCGCGGCAGGGAAGTGGGCGACACCCTTTCCCACCTGCTGGAGGCGGTCATCGACGGCACCCCCAACGAGCGAGAGGCGTTGCTGTCGCTGGTGAAGCGATGAGCGGAAACGGTGGTGTCTGTCTCTTGTCGGGACGGTCCTCCGTACCGTCCGCTACGAGCGCATCGCACCCCGCGCCTCTGCTTTCTCCGTCTCAGCGGGGAACTCTCCGCGTCGGAGAGCTCCCCGCGCCGCGCAGGAACAATAATCCCTCTCCCTCGACGCGTTAGGGGGAGATTTAATTCAAAAAAAGTTGCAAAAAGCAGCAAAAAAATTACAAAAAACCCTTGACAAGCATCGAAAAGTGTGCTATACTTACCAAGTACGTCAGAGACAGCAGGGGGACAGCCCGTATGGAGCGAGTCCGTAAGCATCCTGCCGAGGCGAAAAAGTATTGAATATCCCACCCAAACTCCGTTTTGAGTGTTTCTCTCTTTTTCCCCTGTCCGTACAGAGGAATTTTTATTTTGGAGGTGAAACCAAAATGCCCAGCGCAAAGATTTTGGAATCGAAGAAAGCGATCGTTGCTGAACTGACCGAAAAGATCAAGGGTGCTAAGGCAGGCGTTATCGTGAACTATCAGGGTATTACCGTTGAGAACGATACCGCACTCCGTAAGGCTCTCCGCGAAGCAGGTGTCGAGTACAAGGTTTACAAGAACACCCTGACCGGTATGGCTTGCGACAACGCAGGTTACGACGTGAAGTCCTACCTGGAAGGTATGTCCGCTATCGCTCTGTCCAACGAGGACGAGGTAGCAGCAGCCAAGATCATGAAGGAATACGCAGACAAGATCCCTTCTTTCGAGATCAAGTGCGGCTTCGTTGACGGCGGCGTCTTGGACGCAGCAGGCGTAAACGAGCTGGCAGCGATCCCCGCAAAGCCCGTGCTGGTTAGCAAGATTCTCGGCGGCATGATGAGCCCCGTGAGCAAGCTGGCTATGGTTCTGCAGGCGATCATCGACAAGGAAAACGGCCCCGCAGAGGAGGCTCCCGCTGCAGAATAAGCTCTGCAGTATGTAGCACAGGCTACGCCCTTCGCGGAGAAGGACAAGACTTCGCAACAAAATTCGCGGCATAGATCCGCACATGGTTGCAACGCAACTATATGAGTCGCGCGCTACGACGCAAAAGCGACAAATTCATTTAATTGGAGGAAAGAAAAATGGCATCCGAGAAGATTACTGCCCTGTTTGAAGAAATTAAGACCCTGACCATCCTGGAGATGGCTGAGCTGGTTAAGGCTCTGGAAGAAGAGTTTGGCGTATCCGCAACCGCAGTTGCAGTTGCAGGCGCTCCCGCAGCAGCTGCTGCAGCTCCCGTTGAGGAGAAGACTGAGTTCGACGTTATCCTGAAGGCTGCTGGCGCATCCAAGCTGAACGTTATCAAGGCTGTTCGTGAGCTGACCGGTCTGGGTCTGAAGGACGCTAAGGATCTGGTTGAGGGCGCACCCAAGGCAATCAAGGAAGGCGTTTCCAAGGACGAGGCCGAAAAGGTTGCTGAGACCCTGAAGGCTGCAGGCGCAGAGGTAGAGGTTAAGTAATTTTAACCCCATATCTGAAAAAACGAACCCGTTTGGGTTCGTTTTTTCATTTGTAAGGAATTGCCCCCGATTCGAATCTGTTTTTGTGAACCGTTCCCTCGGCGCTGACCGCACGGACGTGCGGGTGCAAATCAACGCCCTACGGGGGCGGTGTGGACAGCACGTTTGGCAACTATCGCGGATATATGCAAGGGCTGCCGTGGGGGATTTATTATAACAAGTTCAAAGATTATAGCTATGATCCTCGAAAAATGGAATTTGAGATCTGTGGATTTCTCGAAAATCCTCGCGTGATCTATCCGAAAAAGAGATTCGAATACCTGCTCGTGAAGTGCGCCAAGCCCTGAAGCGTGCCCGATCGGGTCGAAGAAGCAATCAACCTCCCGCGGCGTTTAACGCCGCGGGAGGTTGTGGGGTCATTGATATTTCTCGATCTTTTCCGCCGCCATTTTCTTGGCGTGCTCGTGACGGGCGCTGACTCTGCCCTCGGGAGCGATTTCACCGGCCTTGGTTAGGGAGATTTTGGTCAGGAAGGGACCCACGATCTCGTATACCAGTACCGCAAACAGCGTGATGTTCAGCACCAGATCACCGCCGGCGAGACTGTTGTAAGCCTTTCCGGCCATGCCCAGCGCAACGCCTGCCTGGGGAAGCAGGGTGATACCCAGATACTTCACGATGTTGGGGGAGCAATTGGTCATCTTCGCACTGCCGTAGGCTCCCAGATACTTGCCGACCGATCGGGCGAGGATATAGACTGCGCCGACGGCAACCAGAGTCCATTGGGCAAAGACGCTGAGATTCAGCTCGGCGCCGCTGAGGACGAAGAAGAGGATGAACAGGGGAGCGGTCCAGCGGTCGATCCGATCCATCAGCTCCTCTGAAAAATCACAGACGTTGCAGAAGACCGTGCCCAGCATCATGCAGGAGAGCAGAGAAGAGAAGGCGACGTGGATGCCGCATACGGTGAAGGTCATAGAGGAAATGCCCACGGTCAACAGCACGAAGCCTACCGAAACGGCAAGTCGCTTGGAGCGGGAATGGAAGAAACGCTCCATGAAGTTGAAAACAAAGCCCATGACTGCACCCAGCGCGATGGAAAGGATCACCTCAATAAGGGGCTCCAGCACCACCGACAGTACGCTGACCTCGCCGACACCCAGTGATCTTGCCACGCCGAAGGATACGGCGAAGAGCACCAGACCAACCGCGTCGTCCAGCGCAACGATGGGGAGCAGAATGGTGGTCAGAGGACCTTTTGCTTTATACTGCTTGACGACCATCAGCGTTGCCGCGGGAGCGGTAGCTGCCGCAATGGCACCCAGCGTGATGGCAACGGGGAGGGGGAGGATATCGGGCATTGCAAAGTGGAGACCGATCAGCACCGCGTCCACCAGCAGAGTGGTGACCACCGCCTGCAGGATGCCGATGACGGTAGCCTGCTTGCCGATCTGCTTCAGCTGTGCCAGACGAAATTCGTTACCGATCTCAAATGCGATAAAGCCCAGCGCCAGATCGCAGATGATGGAGAAGCCCTCCACCTGATGGAGAGAGGTGAAACCGAGTCCGTCCACGCCCAGCCTTCCCAGCAGAAAAGGGCCGATGAGAATGCCTGCCACCAGATACGCGGTAACGGCAGGGAGATGAACGAGCTTGGCAAGGCGGGAGAGGAGAAGCCCCGCGATGAGAGCTACCGATAAACTGATAAATATGGTTGCGGTAGACATTTATATACGCCTTCTTTCAAAATGATCGCATCAAAGAGATGTGGAAAAGCGGTTCTTTGAACCAAACGGTATTATAGCACTCGGCGATAGGAATGTCAATGGCACAACCGACGAAAGTCAAAGCGTTTCGCGGAAATATTTGTGCGGATTTTCAGCTGACCGAGCATACCGTCTTCCGATCCAACCAAAAATCCCGACCATGCGGTCGGGATTTTTGGTTGGGGTTATTCGCCGTACTCGGCAATATAGGGCAGATTGCGGTAGAGCTCGCCGCAGTCCAGGCCGTAGCCGATGACGAAATAATCGGGAATGGTAAACAGGGAAATATCTGCGTTGAAATCCACCAAACGGCGCTCGGGCTTGTCCAGCAGAGTCACCACCCGCAGGGAGAGGGGGGTTCTCGCCTTCAACATCTTCACGATGTCGTTGAGCGTGCGACCGGTATCAATGATGTCCTCCACGATGATCACGTGGTAGCCGCTGATGTCCCGATCCAGATCCATGGTGATCTTCACCACGCCGGTGGAAACGGTGCCGCTGTAATAGCTCTGAGCGCACATGAAGCCGATCTCGCAGGGAACGTCGATGGCGCGGCAGAGATCTGCCAGAAAAACGAACGCGCCCTTCAGGATGCTGACCAGCAGAATGGGGCGTCCGTCGTAGGTCTCGCTGATCTGCTTGCCTGCCTTGGCGATGGCTTCCTTGATCTCCTCTTCGGTGATGACCACGCGTTTGATCTTGCGCTGGTACTCTTCGGTGATTTGCAGTTTATCCATAGAAACGGATTCTCCTTGTCGAAACACAATAACGTTTCCTATATCATAGCACATTTTCTCCGAAAAGGCAATACGTTTCTAAAAGATTTCGACAAAATTTGTCACGGGCGGCGTCGACCGCATCGACCGCAGGGGATAACGCGCTCTGCATACATACGGAAGCGGCGATAGATTTCCGCAATTGCTCGATGATATGGGACGATGGGAGCCCCCTTTTTTTCGTCAGAAAAATATACTGCGAGCGGGGGGTGTTTTCGCCCTTCTGCCTCTCTCGGAAACCCGAAAAAAAGTCCAACTTTTTTCTCGAAAACCCTTGATATTTCCTGCTAAATGTGGTAATATTATGGATAGACTCCAATCAAATAAATTTTGAGGTGAATAGTATGTCTATGTATAACAAGAAAACCATCGAGGATATCGAAGTATCCGGCAAAAAAGTGCTGGTTCGCTGCGATTTCAACGTCCCTATGAAGGACGGCAAGATCACCGACGCAAAGCGTATCGTTGGCGCCGTTCCCACCATCAAGTACCTGGCCGATAACGGTGCAGCGGTCATCCTCTGCTCCCACATGGGTCGTCCCCACAACATCTTCAACGAGACCGTAAAGCTCGACAAGAAGGAAAAGAAGAAGATCGAGGCTCTCCCCGCAGAGGAGCAGGCTGCCGCTACTGCCGCTGCTCTGGAAAAGGCCAAGGGCGACGTGAAGAAGTTCTCTCTGGCTCCCGCC
>CAZFJJ010000038.1:0-11649 GCA_964519075.1 uncultured Lachnospiraceae bacterium | reverse complement strand
ACATCGCCGACTGGCCCCGTATGAACGCCCCTGCTGACAATCTGCTGCTCAAGGCTGTCACCATCATCAACGATCCCGTCACCACCACCGACGAGCTGATCCCCTCGGGCGACACCTCCTCCTACCGATCCAACCCCGAAAAGCTGTCCTCTTTCGCGCTCTCTCGCAAAGATCCCGCTTATGTGGGCAAGGCAAAGGCGGTTCGTGCCGCCGAGGCGGAGCGCCTTGCAGGCAAGCACGTCGATGAGCTGGACGAGGTTTACGCCGCTGTCTCCACCGTCAGCGATGCCCCTGCCGACTCCATTATGCTGGGCTCTGTTGTCTGCGCCCTGAAGCCCGGCGACGGCTCTGCCCGCGAGCAGGCGGCATCCTGCCAGCGTGTACTGGGCGGACTTGCCAACATCGCCCGCGAGTACGCCACCAAGCGCTACCGCTCCAATCTGATCAACTGGGGTATGCTACCCCTGACCTACAAGGGCGATCTCCCCGTGGCTGTGGACGACTACATCTTCATCCCGGGTATCCGAGAGATCCTCGCTTCCGATGCGGTAGAAGTCCCCGCCTACGTCATCCACGACGGCGTTGCTACCCCCTTCACCTTCCTGTTGGAAGCCCTGCCCGCCGGCGACCGCCAGATTTTGTTGGATGGCTGCCTAATGAATTATTATCGGAATAATTAAATGAATTTGGAACCCTTTTTGAAAAAAGGGTTCCAAACCTCCGAAAAACTTTCATAAATAACGCCGCAAATACTTGCGGCGTTATGTTTTGTATAGATTATTCAGGCAATTTATCCGAGAAGACGATGAGGTTGAGTGTAGTGCGCTGTGCATCGGTGAAATTCGGGAGTGTGCCTCGGTGATCATACTGTCGATAATCGCCATAGGCATCCGAGGCATCAATACATATCTACTCTCGTCACGGATTAGATCCTGCATCTGAGCAGGGAAACCGCTCTTCACCAATTCATACGCCTTGCCTGCATAGGCTGCCAGCTTTTCCTTCAACTCGGAAGAGAATTTCGGTAGATTGTTCAGCGCATCATTGTCTGCCACGATCACCTGCACCTCGTCATTGTCACCAAGGAATTTGCGCTCATAGAGACGCTGATACTTTTCGGCATTCTCTTCTCCCTTGGGAAGCTTTCCGCAGAGGAATTCGTAAAGATATTCATAATCCTCGATGCGGTTGTTCTGCCAAAAACCTTCACGGGTATCCAAAATAGAATCAATTGCCCACGAAGTCACACGGTCTCCATATTTGTCACCCCAACGAGTCATAGGTCCACAGCAACAATAATACTTCATTTCTACGGTAGGCGTATAGTCGGGATCGCTCTGCTGCTGATTCAGTCCGACATTCACGATGTAACTACCGCCATCGGTGGGCTGGATATAGTATTTGGAGATGTCGATCGCCTCACCGTAGCCTTCGTTCTGCGACATAATGCCAAAGGTCAGCAGAGTCGCGAACAGCAAATCGCGGTTGCCGTTGGGGACGTATACATCTGCAACGGTATCGGCATAGGCTCTCACCAAAGGTGCATACTCCTTCTTCAAGAGCTCTGTAATCTCCTCATACATTTTGTAGTTCGCCTCATGCTTTTCCAAGGAATAGGTCGCAGGCGCAATATCAACGTATGTTGTATATTTACCCTTCCCCACAGGGGTGAGGAAGCCGTTTTCCTCCAGCTTGTTGACCACGTCCTCCAAATAGACAGGGGAGATGCCCAACTCGTCGGAGATTTCGTTCAAGGTTTTGGGTTCAAAGTAGACGGCGTACAGCACGTTCTGCTCAATCAGTCCCGAAATATACGCCTCGGGACCGCCGTTTTTACCCGGTCTGCCACTGTGACCAATGTCCATAAATTTCACAGGCGCAAGACCCAGTTTGCCAATGTTTCTTTCCATTTTCATACCTTCTTTCAATTCATCTTTGGCACGGGAGAGATGCCATTTCACCGTGCCTTCGGGGAGGTTGAGATTTTCCGCAATTTCGGAGATCTTCTTCTTTCCGAAATAGAACGCCACAATGACCTCCCGCCTTGTTCTCGCAAGATAGGCGATCTCGCGGCGAAGCAGTGCGCACTGTGCCTCGACGCTCTCGTCCATCATCTCGTATTCGTCGTATGTAGGGATGGTCACGTCGTCCAGCGAGACGTGTTGCTCTCGCTTCTTGCCCATAACGTACCGTGAATAGACGTTTTCCGAGATTCGCCAGATGTACCCGGCAGGATTGTGGAGTTCGGGAAGCTTCAGGAGCGAGGTGTAGACCTCGAACACGATATCCGAGGACAGCTCCTCGGCTTCCTGCAGGTTGAACGTGCGACTTACCGCAAAGCCGTAAATCTTCTGCATATACTCGTGAATGAGCGTATCTGCCATCGTTTTCTCCATTTTAACTTCCCTCACTTTCCGTTCTGCCCATATAGTGCAGAGATGGACTAAAAAGTTGGTGTGATTTTGAAAAACTTTTCTCGTGAGGGCTTTTTCTAAAAAAACCTCACTCCCATAAAAGCACTTCGCCCCACGAGTATTCGTGGGGCATTTTCAGAAGTTCTTGAAGGGTTCTTAGGGAAACTTCTTTCAAGAAGTTTCCCTAAGTGGGGGGTGGGGCAGCGCCCCACGCTCAATTCACCACATTTTTCGGCGCTCCGTCCAGCCAAGCCTGCAAATTGCCGCAGACGATATTCAAGAGTCGCAACCGTGTATCCAGCGGTGCCCATGCTACGTGGGGAGTGATGAGGATATTCTCCACACCGCAGAGGGGGCAATCCTCGGCCATGGGCTCTTTTGCCACCACATCCACGGCAGCACCGCCAAGGTGTCCGCTGCGGACGGTATCGGCGAGGGCTTCCTCCACTACCACGCCGCCGCGGGAGGTGTTGATGAAGTATGCGCCTTTTTTCATAGTCGCGAAGGCGTCTGCATCGAATAATCCCGTGGTTTGGGGAGTCAGCGGCGTATGGCAGGAGACGAAATCCGCCGTAGCCAAAAGGGTTTGCATATCCACAAAGGTCACCCGATCGTCCTCTCTGGGGGTACGGGTATACACGATCACCCGCATTCCAAACGCCAGCGCAATATTCGCCACCGCACGCCCGATAGAGCCGTATCCTACGATGCCCAGCGTTTTTCCGTACAGCTCGCAGGTGGGATATTCAAAGATCGAGAAGAAGCGCGACCGCTTCCAGCCTCCGTCCTGCACGAAGGCGTTGTACTTACCCACCTTGTCGCACAGCTCCAGCATCAGGGCGAAGGCGTGCTGCGCCACAGCCATAGTGGAATATTCGCCTGCATTGCAGACGTCGACCCCTTTTTCTCTGGCGTAGGCGGTGTCGATGTTGTTGTAGCCGGTGGCAAACAGTCCGACGTAGCGCAGATTCGGCGCAGCATCTATCTCTGCCCTGCCCAGTACCGTCTTGTTGCAGAGCACCGCATCGGCGTCCTTGATGCGGTCGGCGGTGAGTGTGGGATCGTTGTCCTCGTAGAAGGTCACCTCGCCGAAGGGTGCAAGGTAGGCAGCAACGTCGATATCGGCGGCGGAAAAGACCGTTCCGCTGTCAGTAAATACGATTTTCATGGCAAAACCTCGTCAAATTCAGTAATTCTGTTATCATTATACCTCTTTTTTGCTCGCCATGCAACCGTTTTTTTGTATTTCTTCACGAATTTCATTTTTTCCGATTTTTTTGTTAAAAACCGTTCACAAATCGTAAAAAATATGTTATAATAAGGTATCATATGCGTTCGGGGTAGGTCTGCCCGGACTTCGAAAGGGAAGGTACAACAGTATGAAGGATTTATTCGGCGATCTCAGCGTCATTGGTATGAAAGGCTGCGAGGATTTCACCGCACAGGTCAACAACTATCTGAAGTCTTGGCGAGGCTCCACCGAGGGATTCGTGGTGGACTGCGAATGTCCCCGCTTCGGCAGCGGCGAGGCAAAGGGTCTTCTGCACGAGTCGCTCCGCGGACACGACGTTTACATTATCAGCGACGTATTCAACTACGGCGCTACCTACAAAATGTACGGCATGACCGTACCTATGAGCCCCGACGATCATTTTGCCGATCTGAAGCGCATCATCGGCGCGATCGGCGGCAAAGCCCGCAGAATCACCGTCATTATGCCTATGCTGTACGAGGGCAGACAGCACAAGAGAAGCTCCCGCGAGTCTCTGGACTGCGCGTACGCTCTGCAGGAGCTGGTGAGCATGGGCGTTACCAACATTATCACCTTCGACGCACACGATCCCCGCGTGCAGAACGCCATTCCCCTTCACGGCTTTGAGAACGTCCGTTGCACCTATCAGATGATCAAGGCGTTCATCAACACCGTTGACGACATCGACCTGAATAACCTTGCTATCGTATCGCCCGACGAGGGCGGTATGGGGCGCGCGATGTACTACTCCTCCGTGCTGAAGCTGGATCTGGGTATGTTCTACAAGCGCCGCAACTATTCCGTTATCATCAACGGCAGAAACCCCATCGAAGCCCACGAATACCTGGGCAAGAGCGTCAAAGGCAAGGACGTCATCATCGTGGACGATATGATCTCCTCCGGCGACTCCGTCATCGAGGTTGCCGAGAAGCTGAAGGAGCGCGGCGCCAAGCGTATCTTCACCTTCGCTACCTTCGGTCTCTTCTGCAACGGTCTGGAAAACATGGACAAGGCTTACGAAAACGGCCTGATCACCAAGATCTTCACCACCAACCTGAACTATCGCAGCGACGAGGTGCGCAACCGTCCCTGGTACGGCGAGGTCAACATGACCAAGTTCGTCTCGCTGATCATCGATACCCTGAACTACGACGAGTCTCTGTCCGGACTCCTCTCTCCTGCCGCTAAGATCAACGCCTTCGTGGACAACGCTAAAGCAAACGGCAAGGTAAGATAATATTCGGCTCCGCTGACTTAAGCCCCCTTTCTTGCAAGAAGGGGGCTTAAGAATCTACCAGGAGCTTCCATGAAAGCACCGCAAATCCTTGCGACGCTTTATTTTTCTTCTGCCCGACCGGTATTGGTCGGGCTTTTTCTAAAGTTTTTTTGGGGTTTGGGGGGCTATATTCAAAAAGCCCCCAAAATTAACTTATGCCGCTTCCACCTTCGTGACCAGCACGGTAATGTCGTCGCCTCGTCCTTTTTCAGCGACGGTACGGGAATGGATGGCTCCGGCGATCTCCTGCACGCTCTTCCCCGACAGTGAAGCGAAGACCTCGGGCAGCCAGAGAGCCTCCTCCAGCGAGCCCGCTACGCCATCCGACACCTGGAGCACTACGTCCCCCGCCTGCAGAATCATGTTCACCTGTTGGGCGTTGATCTCTCGGGTCAACCCCAGCGGCATACTACGGACGTCGATCTTGTAGATATTCCCTTCCCGTAGAACGTAAGAGGGACAGGCACCGCACTTGACGAAAGCGGCAGCACCGGTATAGAGATCCACCTCCAGCAGATCCACGGTACAATGACATTCCTCCGCACGTCCACGAATAAAATTAGAGAGCAGCTTCAGCGTCACCGATTTGTGATTGCCTGCAGACAACAGCTTCTCCAGAAAGAGCGCAGACACGCTTGCGGCGGCTGCCGCTTCTCTGCCGCTTCCCATACCGTCGCAGACCAGCGCGTAGCCGTGTCCGATCTGTGAGGTAAAGGAACGGGCGGTATCGCCGCTGACCGACTCGCTTTCCTTGACGCTACAGGCACGCGCCGACGCCAACTTGAAGCGCTGGCGGCTTTCAAACTGCATCGACACGCTCTCACCCACGAATTTGAAGGCAGGCTCGGTGAGCGCCAGCCCGGTTTTCTCCTCTAATTTCTGACGGAGTGATCGTCCGCCTCCCGGGATGGTGGCCAGCGTCACGCCCGAAGCGATCAGCAGCTTCTTCCGCGCCCCCCACGCGCCGCAACCTACGGTCTGAATACCTTCCCCGCGGATCACGCCCGAAAAGGTCTTGCGCAGCTCTTCGTCGGGGGTCAGGCTGCCATCGTCCGCCGCCGACTCCCGAAGCAGCTCAGCCAGCGCCTGGTAGTCCAGCGCAAACAGCTCGGAACGGTCTCGCAGGACGGTGTTTTCCACGTGCTCTGCCACCCGAGCGCCGATCTCGGCAACAATCTCGTCGATCTTCTTGCATCGCTCCACAAAATATGGCGGCAACGCGCTCCGCTCGGGCATTCCCCGACGAGGAATCTCCTCCGCCAGCTTACAAAGCGCATCCTGAGTGGACTCGTAATCGTCCTGCCAGCAACGCTCGCTCCGCGCGCATCGCTTGCAATGTCGACGGAAGACCGCCTCACATAGCTCCCGCATCTCTCCTGCACCCGGACGGGAGAGCTCCTGCGATAGCTTCAATAGGGTTTGAGACAATTCGTCAAAGGAAGCGGACAACCGCCGAAGCTTCGCTGTTTCCGCGGCTTGGCGATCCTCCTCGCAAGGCTCGTCGGTTACGGTGGAATCGGGAAACAACTCCAGCTTTCCCATAATTCCCGCCCGCGCCAGCGGAAGAAACAGCAAAACGCTAAAGAGCAGATTGCTCAAAAAGGGTAATGCATCCCAAAACCCTTGTTGCCAGATTGCAAGTCCTCCGCCCACCGCAAAAAAGCAAAAAACCGCACTGCTCGCTCCAAACATTCGCAAAGCACCTGCTACAATGCCGCCTGCAGCCAGTAGTAGCGGCGACGCGCCTCCTGCAATCCCACACACCAGACCGATCAGACCACCTCGGAGAAGACCGCCCTTCAGTGCCGATTGCATAGTCACCAGACAGCCGGCAATCAATGCAGGCGATAGCCCAAACAAGCGATGCCCGGACAGGGCGTATATGCTGCAAAACAGCAGTACGCACATTCCAAGCTCCCGCAAGGACAACGGCTTGTCCTTTTGTAGCCCCGCCCAAAAGAGTGCGGTCAACGCCGGAGCGGATGCAATTCCAAACAGTAAAGCAATGATACCTTGCGAATGAAATTCATACACCACTACGTTGTATACTCCGGCTAAAAAAGCGGAAAAGGTCGCTACCGCAACCCGTAGTCCCAAAAACTCTTCGAACAGCGGAAGCTGCGCATCGGTCTCATCCACAGCGCGAACTGATAATAACAAACGGGCACCCAGCACCATTGCCAGGATCACCGCAAACGCAATGCCGCCTTGTCCGGATGCCAACGCGCCCGCAACTGCTCCTGCAAACACGGGCACCGCACTGCTCCTGCCCGAAGCAAGCAAAAGCGCAATCCCAAAGGGATGGGATGACAAAAGCGCGGTAGTTCCTTGGAACACAAATCCCATCACACACCAAAACGCAGTCATGCCCGCTTTATTCCTTAATCTCGCTGCCTCTTCTTCATCCAGCAGTTCCGTCGGTTTGCCCATCAACGCCCCCACCGTTCGATCTGCCCTCTGTTGAATTTTCTCTAACCTTTCCTTCGTTTTCGCACGAATGTCCATTTCCTGCTCCTTTCTCGTCTTGTGCTTGTCCAATTTCCGTTTATCTCTATTATAGACGTGCACAACCCCAAAATCGGTCGAACGACGCAGTCGAAAGTCTGCTTTTTTTGCCATCCCAAGCAGATTAGAGCGACGGTTGGTCATATGAAGACGATTCAAAAGATATTTTGCGAACAAAAATCGTTACGGCGTGCTTGCGGAGCAGAAAACAAAAAAATCCCGAGACAAGATATCTCGGGATCATTTTGGGATGAGGTCGATATTATTCAGCAACTTCATCAGTGGCTACTTCTTCGCAAACGTCGCAAGCTACGTCACACTCGCAAGAGCAGCCCTCGGCAGCTTCCTTAGCAGCTTTTTTTTGCAGCCTTCTTTGCAGCAATCTTCTCCTTGGTAGACTTCACCTTGCCGGCGATCTTCTCCTTATTCTTAACAAGAACGATGATCACAGCAATCAGAGCGGCCAAAGAAACGACCAAAATCGCAATTTTCAGAATCAGCTTTCCCATGTCAGTTCTCCTTTACAATTATTGTATTATTATTGTACCTAATTCATATAAAAAAGTCAATATATTTTCAAAAAAAACTTGCAAAAATCGACTGTTTGCAGTATAATGTTTACAAACTTAATATAAAGGATGGTCGTATGAATCTTAGCGGACTGAAAATCAATTTTTTAGGCGACAGCATCACCGAGGGTGTGGGTGTCTCCTGCAACGAAAACATTTATCTGAATCTGTTGGCAACCGAATTCAACTTTGCCGCGCGCAACTACGGCGTCAGCGGCTCCCGCATCGCCAATCAGCTGAACCCCGGTAATCCCAACGACCGTATGGAGCGTTGCTTCGTGAAGCGCGTACAGGACATGGATCCCGACGCCGACGCGGTGGTTGTTTTCGGCGGAACAAACGACTTCGGTCACGGCGACGCACCGCTGGGCACTCCTTCCGACCGCACCGTCAATACCTATTACGGCGCCTGCCACTGTCTTTGCCACGATCTGATCGAAAAATACCCTGCCGCCGAGATCGTAATCATGACGCCTCTGCACCGCACCAACGAGATGAATCCCCGCGGAGACGGCTGGAAGGCGCGCGACTATGGAGTGTTGTCTACCTACGTAGACATCCTGAAGGAGGTCGCGGCAGAGTATTCCCTGCCCGTTTTGGATCTTTGGAGCGTTTCAGGGATCCAACCCTGCATCGAGGCACACCGCGCCACCTATATGCCCGACGGTCTGCACCCCTGCGACGCAGGACACCGTCGCATCGCAAGTCGCCTCGCAGAATTTTTGAAGAGTCTGTGATCCACTGCGAATAACCGCACCGCCCTATCTGCATATACTGCAGATAGGGCGGTTAATTTGCGCCCGATCACAACGCGTTTGTTCGTTCGAACGCAGAAATGGAGCTAATATGTGTTCAATCGCCGCCATCTACCGCCCATCACCCGCAGGGGGAGAGCTATTATCCTCCGCCTGCGACGACCTGGCCGCAATCCGCAATATGAATCGTGCGCTTTCCCACCGCGGACCCGACGACAGCGGCATCTACCGTGATGAAACGGTCTGCCTTGCCCACAACCGTCTTTCTGTTATGGATCCTACACGCGGAAAACAACCGATGACAGCAGTCTATTGTGGTAGACAGTATACGATCATTTACAACGGTGAGGTCTATAATACGGACGAACTGAGAGATGACCTTGCCCGACAGGGGGCAGGGTTCGTCACTCGGTGCGACACCGAGGTCGTGCTTTGGAGCTATATCATCTACGGAAAGGAATGCCCGACCCGTCTGAACGGAATCTTCGCATTTCTAATCTACGATCATACCGAACGGACGCTGTTTGCCGCACGCGATCGGCTGGGGGTAAAGCCACTGTACTACGCAAGGTTTGGTGCAGAATGGTATTTTGCGTCAGAGCCAAAAGCACTGCTGGCACACCCGAATGTGCGACCGACAGTCGACCGAAAAGGGCTATGGGAGCTGTTGTTTCTTTCTCCCGTCACCACCGAGGAATCCGCAATTTTCAGAGACATTCACCAGCTTTCAGCGGGTGAGTGGATCATGCTGTCGCGCGATTTCGTTCACACGGAACGATACTGGACGTTAATCGCCGAATCCTGTACCGACAGTCTGCCCGACGCCGTCGCGCATACCCGCTATTTGCTGGAGGACGCTGTCCGCCGTCAGCTACGCAGCGACGTTCCGCTCTGTACGTTCCTGTCAGGCGGGCTGGATTCCTCGGTTCTGACCGCGATGGCGGCGCGCGAGCTTTCCAAAGAAGGGAAAACGCTGTCCTCCTATTCCTTCGAATACGAGGGAAACGCCGAAAACTTCGAGGCCAGCCTCTTCCAGCCACAAGGGGATGACCTCTACGCTCGACGACTGGCAATAGAACTGGGAACAGACCACACCGTCCTGACGATTCCCACAGCATCAGTAGCCGATTTGCTGGAAGAGGCTGCAATCTATCGTGATCTTCCCGGGCAGGCTGACATTGACTCCTCGCTACTATGGTACTGCCGACAGGTAAAGCAGCGGCATACCGTTGCCATTTCGGGCGAGTGCTCCGACGAGATCTTCGGCGGATACCCCTGGTTTTACCGCCCCGAGATGCTGTCCCGTAACTTTTTTCCATGGCTGCACGATCCATATGCGCGGATTAGACTCTTCCGCCCCGACGTTCTCCGGCCCGAAGAGGGATTTGCTCACCTGTCACGGCACTTTTGCGATTTTTTGGCTGAATGTCCCACGCTGGATGGAGAGTCTGACGAGGACCGCCGCGCACGGCTGGCAACCTGTCTGTCGGTACGCTACTTTATGCAAAATCTTCTTGCTCGCAAGGATCGCATGAGCATGGCGACCGCCCTGGAGGTTCGCGTCCCCTTTGCAGATCACCGCATTCTGGAATACCTCTACAATCTCCCGTGGCAGTATAAATTTCGCAACGGCGTGGAAAAATCGCTTCTACGGGACGCGGCCGCCGATCTATTGCCAGACTATATCCTACACCGCAAGAAATCGCCTTACCCCAAAACCCACAATCCCGCATACGAGCAGCGCATTCGAGCAAAGCTCACTGCTAAGCTGCAAGAAGACACACTTTTTACCGCGCTGATCAACCGCAACGCAGTTCAAGCCTTCATAGAAGGAGAAAACGCCACCTGGTTCGGGCAACTGATGGCGCGTCCGCAGATGATCGCGTGGCTCCTACAGCTCTCGGCATGGCTGGAGCATTATCCGGTAGAACTATCATTATAAAAGTAGAGGGAACTATTTTTACAAAAAACTCCCTTGCGCCCCCAAAAACCTTACAAAGAGCGCGGCAAATGCTTGCCGCGCTCTTTGTAAGTGCATCGAAAGAAATTGAGAGGCATTCACATCAATCCTCAGAAGTGGGACCAAAAGAGGAACCTTCATCCAAGAAGGTTCCCCCATATGGTTATTTCTTAATTACGTCTACACCAAGGTACTTCTGCAGCACTTCAGGTACGTTGACAGATCCGTCGGCGTTTTGGTTCTGCTCGACCAGAGCGGGCAGGATGCGTGAGGTGGCCAGACCCGAGCCATTGAGCGTATGCAGGTACTGGATCGAACCGTCCGCGCGTCTGACGCGCATCATTCCGCGTCTCGCCTGATAATCGCGGGCGTTGGAAACCGATGAAACCTCCTTATAGCCGTTCATGGAGGGAATGTTGATCTCGATGTCGTAGGTTCTTGCCATAGACGCCGAGCAATCCTCCGCTGCCAGCTTAACGGTACGGAAATGGAAGCCCAGACCCTTCACCAGATTCTCCGCCTTGGTCACCAGCTCGTCGAACGCCTCGTCCGACTTCTCGGGAAGAGTGAACTGGAACATCTCCACCTTATTGAACTGGTGTCCGCGCACCATTCCGCGCTCGTCGGAACGGTAAGAGCCTGCCTCGCGGCGGAAACAAGGGGTGTAGGAGACTAATTTCTTAGGTAGATCCGCTTCCGACAGGATCTCGTTTCGGTAGAGCGACGCCAAAGCCGCCTCGGCGGTGGGGAGCATATAGTGCATACGGTTGTCGGTTGGGTTTTCAATCTTGTAAACCTCGTCTGCAAATTTAGGGAACTGGCCGGCGGTCAGACCGCACTCGTATTCCAGCATATGAGGGGGAAGGATCAGCTCGTAGCCGTCGGCCAGGTGGGTGTCAATGAAGTAGTTCAGCAGAG
>CAZFJJ010000037.1:0-11683 GCA_964519075.1 uncultured Lachnospiraceae bacterium | reverse complement strand
TCCCTTTGTCAATACCTTTTTCAAAACTTTTTTCACTTCGGCACTTTGGACAAGCGCCGTGCCTTTTGCACAAAACCCGGTTGTTAATTTTGTCACTATTCACCAAAAAAATCGCCGCTACTGACGAGCGGCGATCGGTTTGGGGCGTTTATTCTTCAATTTTTAGCTTAGCGTAGGTGCCCATCAGCTTCTTAGTGCCGACCGTGTCGAAGGCAACCTCGTACAGAACGTCTCCACCCATAGGACGGGCAGACAGGATCTCGCCCTTGCCAAAAGAGGCGTGGACGACCCGCGTACCGGGCAGAATGGCAGCCGCCTGCTCCTTTTTCGGCTTCATGTCAAAGACGGTTGCTTCCTTCACTGCGTTGGCAGGCTTTTTAATAAACGTGGGAACATTGAAATCGCTCTGCTTTTTGGGCTCCGCGACCGTCTCGATCAGCCCTTCAGGAATCTCCTCCGCAAAGCGAGAGACGGGATTGTACTGGGTGCGGCCGAACAGCATCCGCTCGCGGGCGTGGGTCAGATAAAGCTGCTCCTTGGCGCGAGTGATGGCAACGTATGCCAGTCGGCGCTCCTCTTCCAGCTCTGCGGGGTCAGTCATGGACTGAATGCCGGGGAAAATCCCGTTTTCAAAGCCCGCGATAAAGACCACAGGGAATTCCAGCCCCTTGGCGCTGTGGATCGTCATCAGAACCACTGCGTCGGCTTCCTTGTCATAGTTATCCACGTCGGAGACCAGCGCAACCTCCTCCAAAAAGCCCGCCAGTGTGGCGTTTTCCACCGAATTCTCGTACTCAATGGCATTGGAGATCAACTCCTGGATATTCTCCAGACGGTCCATCTCGGCAATGCCTGCCGCGATCAACATCTGCTTGTAGCCCGACAGCTCGATGGTCTGCTCGAACAGGACGTGGAGCGGCTCTTCCGCGGCGATTCTCTGCAGCTGCAGAATCAGCTCTGCAAACATCCGCAGATTGGGTGCAGATTTTGCCAGCGCAGTGTAGCGCTCAGCGTTGCGGATGATCTCAAATTTCGATACCCCCTCGGCCGCCGCGATCTCGCCGATGGCGTTTAAGGTAGTGGTGCCGATCTTGCGCTTAGGCTCGTTGATGATGCGATCGAGACGGACGTTATCGTTGGGGTTCTGCACCAAACACAGGTACGCCATGACGTCCTTGATCTCCTTGCGCTCGTAGAAGCGAGTGCCGCCGATGACGCGGTAGGGGATGCCGCTCTTGGCAAAGACCTTCTCGATGGAGTTGGACTGGGCGTTCATGCGATACAGCACGGCGAAATCGCTGAACTTTTTTCCATCTTTTCGGCAGATCTGCTGGATCTTCTCGGAGATGAAAACGCCCTCGTCGTTCTGAGTGTTGAGTTTCCGCAGACGGATGGGATCGCCTCCCTCCTTGGCAGTCCAGAGCTGTTTACCCTTTCGGCCGATATTGTTGGAGATCACACCGTTAGCCGCCTTCAGAATTTTCTCGGTGGAGCGGTAATTCTGCTCCAGCTTGATGACCTTGGCGTCGGGGAAGGTCTTGTCGAAGCTGAGGATGTTTTCGATGGTCGCGCCGCGGAAGCGGTAGATGGACTGGTCGTCGTCGCCTACCACCATCAAATTGCGGTAGCCGCCCGAGAGAAGGGTGGACAGCACGAACTGCGCGTGGTTGGTGTCCTGATATTCGTCCACGCAGACGTAACGGAAGCGGCGCTGGCAGTAGCTGCGCGCCTCCTCGCTGACGGTGAGCATATCCACGGTTTTGACGATGATATCGTCGAAGTCCACGGCGTTCGATTCCAGCAGCCGCTTCTGATAGGTCTCGTAGACCTTGGCGATCTGCGCGGCGCGGAAATCCTTCCCCACGGCCGCACGGTAGTCCTCGGGAGTGACCAGCTTGTCCTTGGCCTTACTGATCTGATTCTGCACCGTCTTGGCGGGCAGGATCTTTTCGTCTATGTTCAGTTCCTTGAGAATCGAGGAGATTAGCTTCTTGCTGTCGTCGGTGTCGTAGATGGTAAAGGAGCGATCCAGTCCCACCTGCTCGCCGAAGCGACGGAGCAGCTTGACGCAGGTGGAGTGGAAGGTGCCCGCCCAAATGTCAGCGGCGCCCTTGTCAGAGCCGACCACCTTTTCCAAACGCTCCTTCATCTCGCCCGCCGCCTTGTTAGTGAAGGTGATGGCCAGCACCGCCCAGGCGGGACAGGGATCTACGGCGTAGTTTTCCATAAACTTCGCCAGTTCTTCGTCAGAGAGCGTCTTAGCCTTCTCCAGTGCCGCAAGATCGTCTTCGGTGATACCGGTTCGGTTTTCGTAGTAGGCGTTACCGTAGCGGATAATAAAGGCGATGCGCTGCACCAGCACGGTAGTCTTACCGCTGCCGGCACCTGCCAGCACCAGCAGAGGATCGTTGACGGTATACACCGCCTCTCGCTGGCGATCGTTGAGATTTGCGTACAGACGGTCAAAAAGCGCACGTTTGGCCGCCGTAAATTTATGTTGTAACAATTGTGCTTCCATATCAGTTACCTCGCGAAGGGTCGTTGCAAGATCACAAATAAAAGCGGTGGCAGATCTTTCTGTCGCCGCGGTGATCTATTTTTTATTGTACCATAAATCGAGAATTTTCGCAATAGTCTTACCGATATTTGCAAAAACTTTTTCAAATGCGGCAAACGAGGGATCGGCAAACGCTTTTTTCTATGTATGGCTAACGCTTTTTTCTATGCGCAGCAATCGCTTCTTTCTATCCGAAATTTGAAATCGGTATCTTGACAGCATCTTCAAACCATGGTATAATGATAATATACGGAAAAGAATGCTGAAATTGTATGGATTTTTCAACCATCTGTCAGCAATTTCTGCCAATCTGCCGAATGGAGGCACCATGGAAACCCTCTCCCGCCTTACCGAGACCCGACTGATCCCCCTGCTCCGCCCCGCCAAATCCGAGCTGACGCTCCCTCTGCTGGCGGCTCTCTGCAGCGGCGGGATTTGCGCCGCAGAATTTTCCATGACCGTTCCCTTCACTCCCGACGCGATCCGCAGCGGCAGCCGCCTTTTTCCTGATTTGATATTGGGTGTGGGCGACGTAACCAGCCTTGAGCATGCCCGCGTCGCCATCCGCAGCGGCGCCCGTTACCTCTCGTCGCCCGGTTATTCCCCCAAGCTCGCCTCGCTCTGCAGTGAGCACGAGATACTGTACCTTCCTCAATGCACAACGCCCACCGAGCTGCTGTCAGCACAGCTGGACGAGCTTCCCGCAGTCGGGCTGTTCGCCCCGCATCTGTGGGGAACCGACGCTCTGATTGCTCAGTTTGCTTCTGCATTCCCCGGACTCACAGCCGTAGCCTGCCGCATTCCTTACACAAGCTCCCAGCATTTCCTGACCGTCCCCGGCGTTGCGGCTTGCACATTGACGGGTCTACCCTGCACTTCTCCCGAAGAGCTTGCCTCAGCTTGCAGCATCCTGGCGGCAGGACTGAACCAATAACCCACCGAACCTCAGCGGATACCGATCCGCTTAAATAAGAAAGGATATATATTATGAAAAGAATCTCTCTTCTTTCCATCCTCTTAGCCGGCGCGCTCTCTGTTTCCGTGCTTACCGGATGTACCACATCAGACCCTGCAGACGCCGCTTCTGCGACGACCACCGCAGAGGTCGTGAACACTTCCCCAGTCGAGACCGCGGACACTCATCTGCATCTGGATCCCGTGGTCTACCCCGATTCGTTTGACTTCAGCGACACAGAAGCAATCGAACGCCTCTTCGATATGTGCGAAATAGTAGACAACGTAAACGTTACCGTATCAAAGCGCTCTCAGCAGATCACCCTGCGCGCCAAAATCAACAGCGAGATCTTTACGCTGAACATCAATCTGTCCGGCGCATCAGGTTATACCACGCCCGAACAGATCGTAACCGTTGCCAAGCTGTTCTGGTACTGCTATCCTCAAATGTACGCACGTTTTGCAATCTCCACGACTCCTACCAACATTACCATCAAATTCGAAGACTCGGGTTATGAGGTCGCCAGCGCTGGCGGCAGCCAGATCCACATCCATGATCAGTGGCTGAAAAACAACCCGCAGGATTTTGACTGTCTGACTCACGAGCTGGCACATATTATCCAGAGCGGCTGGGACGGCAATTACTGCCCCGCGTACGGTGAGGACACCTTCATGATCGAACGCTTTGCTGATTATTGCCGCTACCTGTATGCTTTCAAAGGCGGTTATTACAACGATACCGTTTGGGAGCTTCAGTCCATCAGCTCCGAGAACACCTACTACAAATCGGTGCGTTTCTGGGTATGGCTTGACTACACCTACTCTACCGCTGACGCGGATATCATGAAGCGGATCCAGACCGCCGTGACCTCCAAAACCTACGGTAACGACGCATGGGAGCCTACCGGTGAGGCGTGGACCGTTATGTTCGAGGGCACCAACGCAGCCGGCAAAGATCTGAACACGCTTTGGGATGAATATGCAGCAACCGACATTGCTACCGCTACCGCTAAGGCACGAGAGCTGGGCGGAAAATCCAATCTGCTGATCAAAGCACCTCTGCGTACCGCCGCCCGTGAGCGTTACGCTGAAGCAGACAATTATTTGAAGGTGCAGTAACACACCTCACCCCCCGACCGATTTCGTCGGGGGGTGCTGTTTGAAAAGCAAAATACTGCTATATTACAAGTAAAAGAAACGGAGAGCCGTCTCAAACGCCGAAAACACCCCCTCCTTCCGAATCTTCCGCTTTCACTTGGTCTGCACACTCAAATACCCCCGACGAACTTGTCGGGGGCTATTTTATCGAGGTTCATTCAAATATTCGCTCAGCTTCACTTTCGTCCGATCGCATTCCCGAATCGCCCGTCTCAGGCGGAGCACGTAGGGCGGCGATACCGACAGACTGTCCACACCTACTGCCAAAAAGAATGGAGTCAAGGCTGTATCTCCGGCAAGCTCTCCGCAAATGCTCACTGTTTTGCCCTCTCGGTGAGCGTTTTCCACCGCCGTAGCGATCATCCGCAGGATCGCGGGATGATGGGCATCGTAGAATCGCTCGATCCGCGGGTTCTGCCGATCCACTGCCAGGGCGTACTGGGTCAGATCGTTGGTGCCGATCGAGAAAAAGTCAGCGTCCTTGGCCAGCAGATCGGAGATCGTCGCCGCCGCGGGAGTCTCGATCATGACGCCCAGCTTCACGTCGGGATCAAAGGCGACCCCCTCCGTCCGCAGCTCGTCCCGCACCTCCTGCGCCCGCTCCTTCACCCACGACAGCTCCGACGGGGAGATAATCATCGGTATCAAAATCGACAGCTTTCCGAACACCGACGCCCGATAGAGGGCGCGTAGCTGGGTGGTGAGGATCTCCGGGCGATCCATACAGATGCGGATGGAGCGGTAGCCCATAGCGGGATTCTCCTCCCGTCCGATGCCGAAATAGCTCGCTTGCTTATCGGCTCCCACGTCCATAGTGCGGATCACCACCGGTCTGCCGCCCATGTCCTCAAGCAGGCGGCGATAGACCCGGAATTGGGTCTCTTCCGACGGAAAGTCGGATGATTCCAGATACAAAAATTCGCTGCGGAACAACCCAACGCCGCCGCCGTCGTTCTGCAGAACCGACGCGGCTTCCTCGCCGCGCCCGATATTGCAGACCACCTGCAGCTCGTAGCCATCCTTCGTTCGGTTGGGCAGCCCGCGGAAGGTCTCCTCCAGCTGTCGCTCCGCCTTGACCGCCGCTTGTTTCTCACAGTAAAGTGCCAGCGTGCGGGTATCGGGGGAGACGATGACCTCACCGGTGAAGCCGTCCACGATGACCGTCTCCCCCTCCAGCGCGCGGTCGGGGAGGCTCCCCGCCGCCACGGCAGAAGGCAGAGACAGGCTTCGTGCAAGGATAGCCGTATGAGAGCCGGTGGCACCGTCGGCGGTGAAAAAGCCCATCAACAGGCTGCGGTCGGCTCGGAGCAGCTGGGCGGGGGTAATATCGGTCGCCGCCAGCACGGTAGGAACGTCCAGCCGCCCATCCCCCGGCTGCCCTTCTCCCCGCAGGGTGGCAATCAGACGGTCGCACACGTCCCTGGCATCGGCGGCACGGGCGCGCAGATACTCGTCCTCCATGGCGGCAAGCATGGCGGCAAGTCCCTCTCCCGCCTCACGGATGGCGGCGGCAAGCCCCTTGCCTGCATCAATCCCCGCAAGCACGGCGTCCTCCAGATCGCCGTCCAGCACCATCAAACGGTGGGTAGCGAAGATCTCCGCCTCCGACTCGCCTACTTCGACCCGCGCTCGCTCTGCAAGTGCTTCGCATTCGGCGGCCGCCGCCTCGCGTAGCTCAAAAAAGCGACGCTTCCTCTCGTCGGGACTGCCCTCGATCGGATCGAGCGCTTCGGCAGCCGGCTCCACCACCTCCAAGAAGCGCAAAATGCCGATGGCGATCCCCTCCATCACCGGCTTTCCCCGAAGGGTGATCATTTCTCTATCCATTGCCACAGCTTCGCTCACATCCCCTCAGAGGTTCGTTTCCAGCAGAGCGCGAAGCGCATCCGCCGCCGCCACCTCGTCCTCGCCGATGCAGGTAACGGTCAGGGTGTCCCCCGCCTTGGCGGACAATCCCATCAGGGCAAAAAGACGCCGCCCGTCGGCAGTCTTGTCACCTTTGGCAACGGTGATCTGCGACGCAAATTCCTTGGCTTTGGCGGCGATCAACCCCGCAGGACGGGCGTGGATGCCCAGCGGATCGGTAATGGTATATTCAAAGGTTTTCATCATAATCCTCCCGAACGTATAGTTTGGCTATATCCCATTGTTGCCCAAAGAGGGGAAAGATATGCAGATAACACCCGTATTTCCCCAGCAAATGAAAAATCCGATGTGACGCATCGGATTTTTCGTTATATCTTTTCCATCCGCTTCACCCGCAGCACGTCCCCGTCCACCGAAAACTCCACGTGGACGCCCGCAAACTCGAACTGATACACTCTCTCGGGGTCGTTCTGATACTGGGGTCTGGGATCCTGCGCAAGCACGTCCAGCAGTGCCTGCCTCCTTCCCTCGGGCAAGAGCGACAGCAGCGACTCGGGGCAGTCTACCGCCAGCACGCCCTCCTTCTGCGCCAGAGCAAAGCCGTCGTTCGCCTCGGGATGGGAGTCCACGTAAGCCAGATAGGGCTTGATGTCGTAGATGGGCGTGCCGTCCATGAGATCGGCGCCCGACACAACGAGCACGGGACCGTCGGGCGTGTTCAGCCGCACCTCCTCCAGCTTCACCGAGGACAGCCCGATGGGATTGGGGCGGTAGGGCGCACGGGTAGCAAACACGCCCACCCGCTTATTGCCGCCGAGCCTTGGCGGACGGACGGTGGGCGACCAGTCCTTGCCGACGCATTCGGAGAACTGCCAGAGTAGCCAGAGGTGAGTGTAGCCTTCGATCCCGCGAAGCGCCTCCGGCGAGCGAAATTCCGGCTCGAACACGACAGTCGCCCGCAGAGAGTCGATCAGACCGCTCTGGCGGGGAATACCGAATTTGGTGGGAAAATCGCTGTGGATGCGAGCGATGATTCGCATGGTTGTGGTTTCCATAATACCTCCGAATACCGCATGTGCGGTAAGATATGTTTCATAATAGCTGATTGAGGCTTGCTCATCTCCCAAACTCATTCGCTTTGATGTACTCGATCAGAGCGGAAAGGCTCTTGGTGATCCACTTGTTTCGGTGATAGATCAGCTGCTTCCACACGTCCACCTCTACGTCGGTGACGTTCAGATAACACAGCCGCCCCTGCTCCACTCTGCGGCGGGTGACGAATTCCGGCAAAAAGCCGATGCCCACACCTGCCTCCAGCATATTCATGATAATGTCGGTGCGCCCCAGCTCCAGGATGGGATCGATCTCCAGCGACTGCTTCGCCAGCACCTCGTCCAATCCGCGGCGGTAGGCTATCCGTTTTTCGGTAAGAATGAAGGGCGCGCCGAGCAGATCGCGGATCGACAGTTCCTCCGTCGCCGCGTAGGGAGAGCCCGCTCCCGTGACGAAGTGCATCGCCACCGACTCCTCCTTGGCGATCACGTATTCGCCGTCGTACACGTGGCGATCCAGCGTTACGATCAGATCCGCCTCGTTGCGGCTGAGCATACGGAACATCGTCTCGGTGTCGGTGTTGGTAAATTTCAGCGCGATCCCGGGATAGGTGCGGTGGAAATCGGTGTAATTGGTGTTCATCATATCCTCGCAGACCGAGTCAGGCGCGGCAATGCGAAGCAGTCCCTGCAGCTCTCCCTCGCTACCGTGGGTAAACTCCTCGGTCAGTCGCGTGACCTGTCGGGCGTAGACCATCAGCTCCCGCCCGCGTTCGGTAAGGGTGACGGTATGACCGATCCGATCGAAGAGGGGACAGCCCAGCTCGGTCTCCAGCTGCTTGATCTGGAAAGAGACGGTGGACTGGGCGTAGCTGAGCACCTGCGCCGCCTTGGAAAAGCTGCCCTGCTCTGCGATCTGCAAAAAGGTGATGAGATTTCGGATCTCCATAATTCTCTCCTGACGACGGTTTTCGCGGATGGCAAACGCCGTCTTTCTATCGACAAATTCGATGCTTTTGATCGAAAATATCAACTTGACTAATCTTGGATTCTATTATATACTATATCTGTTGATTTTTCAAGTACCCGGAGGAAAATATATATGCCTAAAATCAAATTCTACCATCGCAACGAAGTGCCGATGGAAATGCATAAAGTCAAGATCGTGCAAAAGCTATCTCTGCTTCCTGCAAGAGAACGTCTGACCAAAATGCGGGAGGCAGGATTCAACACCTTCTGCCTTCACAACGGCGACATTTTCATGGATATGCTCACCGACTCGGGTGTGAACGCCATGAGCGACAATATGCAGTCCGCAATGCTCCGCGCCGACGACGCTTACGCAGGAAGCGAAACCTTCTACCGTATGCGGGACAAGCTGGAGGAGATCATCGGCATGAAGTACGTGCTTCCCGCGCACCAGGGGCGCGCCTGCGAGCACATCATCGCTCAGCATTTCGTCAAACCCGGCAGCACCGTTATCATGAACTACCACTTCACCACCTCCAAAGCCCACGTCACTCGGCTCGGCGGCAAGGTGGAGGAGCTGATCAAGGACGAGGGGCTTATCACCAAGAGTGACCTTCCCTTTAAGGGCGACATTGATATGAACAAGGTTCGCGCCTGCGTAGAAAAAGAAGGCGCCGATAACATCGCCTATCTTCGCCTGGAGGCAGGCACCAACCTGATCGGCGGTCAGCCCATCTCCTACGCCAGCATGAAAGAGGCCACCGAGTACGCCAAGTCCAAGGGCATCCTTACCGTACTGGACGCCTCTCTGCTTCAGGACAACCTTTACTTCAACAAGATCCGCGAGGAGTCGCTGAAGGACAAGTCTATTCGCGAGATCACCCGCATGATCGCAGACCTCTTCGACGTGGTTTACTTCTCCGCACGCAAGTTCGGGTTCGGCCGAGGCGGCGCGATCATGGTGCGCGAGGAATCGCTCTACCACGAGCTGGAGGATTACATCACCATGTTCGAGGGCTTCCTCACCTACGGCGGTATGTCGGTCAAGGAAATGGAAGCGCTGACCATCGGCTTCGAGGAGACCATGGACTTTGACGTGATCTCCCAGGCTCCCCAGTTCATCGACCATTGCGTCCGTGCGCTGGATTCCTGTGGCGTACCCATGGTCACCCCCGGTGGCGGTCTCGGCGCACACATCAACGCCCGCGAATTCGTGGATCACATCCCCTCCGAGCAGTACCCCGCAGGCTCGCTGGTAGCAGCCCTCTATCTCTGCGGCGGTATCCGCGGTATGGAGCGCGGCACCCTCTCCGAAGAGCGCAATCCCGACGGCTCCGAGCGCATCGCATCGGTAGAAATGGTGCGTCTTGCCTTCCCCCGCCGCGTGTTCACCCTGTCTCAGACCGAGTACGTCATCGATCGCGTGAAGTGGCTCTACGACCACCGCGAGATGATCGGCGGCCTGCGCTTCGTCCACGAGCCCAAGTCGCTCCGCTTCTTCACCGGCAAACTGGAAGCTGTCTCCGATTGGCCTGAAAAGCTCGTCGAGGCATACATCGCCGACTTTGGAGAGGATCAGTAAATCGAAAAAGAACCTCCGCAGACCGTACGGTCTGCGGAGATTTTTCATCCGATCAGTTTATTCTTAATGAATTTGAGCGTCTTTTCGGGGGTCTTCTGCTCGTAGAGTGCGTACTCGTCATACTGGCTGAAGGTGCCGCCCTCGTCCCCCGACCAGCCGATGAGCCACTTGCCCTTCAGCTCGTCGTCCAGATTGTCGCTGTCCGACTTGTAGCGGAAGACGCGGTAATTCTCGCCCTTGGACTTTACCTTGCCCAGATATTCGATCTCGTCGGGCGCCTTGCCCAGCTCGGTGGGATAGGTGAGCCAATGCACCAGATCGCTTTTTGCCAGATACTCCTCGTTGACAAGCTCCGCCGGGAAGTCAGACGTCATACCGTGCTGCTTCAGCAAATGATAGGTGACATCGGCATAGATCAGATCGTTTGCCAGCGCGGCGATCCTGTCGGCAGGCACTTCTCTACCCAGCGACAGCAGGCTGTCCATGATGTAGATATTGATCTGGTTGTGCCCCAGCTTCAGAACTGCGTAAATCTGCTCCAGCAGCGCGTCGGTAGGGATATGCTTGGCTATGTCGGCGATCAACTCCAGATTGGACAACGCCTGCGGGGTGAGCGTCCCCTGCAGATACCGCGCCGTCTCGGTAGCGATATAGTTACCGAAGACCGCCTTACACTGGTCGGAAAATCCTACCAACTTGTCCTTGTAATGGAGCATACCCAAGTAGAGCTGCTCCTTCTGATATTCGTCGGTCAGCTGCTTGTGGGTGTTGACCAGCTGCTCCACGAAAGCGGGGTAGACGTCCTCCTGTCGGAACAGCTTGTCCACTGCGTTCTCGAAGAATCGCGCTGCTTCTATTACGCCCACGATGGTGCGGATCAGTTCCACCCGTTCGGGAGGGAGTGCGCGGGGAGCGGGACAGCCCTTCATGAGCAGCTCCATCAGCTGATCCTCGTAGGCCATCAGAACGTCCTTAGATTTATAATCGGCCGCCGCGGGGATGGCGCGAATCAGCTCCTCGATCTGCTCGAAGGCAAAGTCGGCCAGCGCCTCCCGATCGGCAGCGCCGGGCTTGTCGGACTCCAGATATTGATTCAGATATTCGCAAAGTCGGGTTTTCAGGGTATAATCCTCTGCCTCGGAAACGGCAGCAAGGATGGACTTGATCTCGGACATTGTAGTACCGCCTTTCATGATTCTGTAGATATTATAGCACAATTGTAAACGAGTTGCAATCCCTTTCCTCTATAAACCACGAAGAACGGGCGTTTTTGAAAAGGAAGTATTAAAAAGATGTCCGTATTATATATGTTTGAACTCTCGTTTACAGTGAACTATTTTGCCTTGCGGCAAAATGTGAAATAATGATCGCTGGTCATTGTGGAATTGATGCTGAGGCATCAAGTGAAACGAAATAAATCCCCCACGCCCGCAGGCATTTCACACGCCGAAGGCATACTTCACGCACAAAGTGCATTTCACAAATCCCGTGAGGGATTAATTTCGTTGAAAAAACGACAGGTCGAAACCTGTCGTTTTTTTGGTG
>CAZFJJ010000036.1:0-11972 GCA_964519075.1 uncultured Lachnospiraceae bacterium | reverse complement strand
CTCACTCTGAGATCCTCCTTCCACGGACGGACGATGAACACCCTGATGGCAACCGGTCAAGAGAAGTTCCATCAGTGGTTCTATCCTTTTCCCACCGGCTTTGCCTACGTGGAGGCAGGGAATATGGACGCGCTGGAGGCTGCGTACACCCCCGACGTCTGTGCGATTATGGCAGAGCCAATCATGGGCGAGGGTGGCGTGTATCCGCTGGAGACCTCCTATCTGGAAGCCCTGCGCAAGTTCTGCGACGAGCACGATCTGCTCCTGATCCTGGACGAGGTGCAGTGCGGCATCGGTCGGACGGGCAAGATGTTCGCTTATCAGCATTCGAGCATACTTCCCGATGTGCTGACGCTGGCGAAAGGACTTGGCGGCGGACTTCCCATCGGTGCCTTCCTTTGCAGCGAGAAGTGCGCCGCCACTTTGGGTAAGGGAATGCACGGCTCCACCTTCGGCGGCAACCCCGTAGCGGCGGCAGGCGCACTGGTGGTGCTGGACAAGCTTACCGCACCCGGCTTTCTGGAGGATGTCACCCGCAAGGGCGAGATGATCCGCGAGGCGGTCCTGTCCGCCGCTCCCCGTGCTGTCAAGGGTGTGCGTGGCAAGGGTCTGATGCTGGGCTTCCAGGTGGAAGGCACTCCTACCGACTATCTGAAGGCGGCTGCCGAGGCAGGACTCCTCGTCCTTACCGCAGGTGCGGACACCGTCCGCCTCCTCCCTCCGCTGAATATCACCGACGAAGAGCTCCGCGAGGGCGTGGAGATTTTGATCCAAATACTGCAATAAGCATAGCAGAAGGAATCCCCTGTGGGATTCCTTCTGCTATTTCGTGATTGTGCCGTATTTTTTGTTTATATTGCCGAAAACGCAAGATCGTACTTGTATTCCATTTTTGAGGGTGCTATACTTGAAATAGAAGATCGTTTCAATTGGATCGCATTCAAGCGAAGGAGAATGAATGGATGAGAATAGGCGTATGTGCTTCTTTGGAGAAGGTGCCGTTACTTTGCGAGCTGGGATTTGATTACATCGAGCCCGCCTTCAATCAGTTGATCACGCTGGATGAGGATGGATATCGGGAGAAAACGGCTTGGCTTGACCGCGCGGGGATTGCCGCAGAAACATACAATAACTTTTTCACGGGCGATATTTGCTTGTACGCCCCCGACGGCAATCAGGACGCGCTTTTACGGAATATTGACGCTTACGCCCAGCGCGGATTTGCCCGTGCAGCCGTCTGGGGCGGTAAGCTCGCGGTGATTGGCAGCGGCTGGGCGCGCAAGATCCCCGACGGTATGCCTCGCAACGAGGTGGATCGGCAGTTTGCCCGCGTGCTGGCCGTCTGTGCTGAGGCCGCCGACCATCATGGGATGCGGGTGGCCGTCGAGCCGCTGTCCCGAAATGAGTGCAATTACATTCATACCGTTGCAGAGGGGGCGGCGCTTGCGCAGCAGTCTGGACATCCGTGTGCGGGCGTTATTGTAGATTTCTTCCATCATTCGAAGAATGAGGATGATCTCTCTGCTTTGTCCGGCTTTGCCGATTGGCTGTGGCACGCCCATCTGGCACGTCCATCCGACCGAAAAGCACCCGCCGAAGCCGATCGGGATCTGCTCCTGTCGTGGGCAGATGCGCTGAAGGGCTGTCCCGGAGTGGAGCGGATCAGCCTGGAATGCGGCTGGAGTGACGCCGAGCTGATAGAGACGCGCAAGGTTATGGAGCTGTTCCATTCGGTCTGACACCGACCGTGATAGAAAGATAGATTATGGAGGAAATGATGAAATCCGTACACGAAAATCTGCTTCACGTTACCGATTATCAAGTTTTGGGGAAACTCCCCGATCTGTTCACCTTTGAGGACGGCACGCCCGTTGCCTCTCCTGCCGATTGGTCTCGCCGCCGCGTGGAGTTGTATAAATCCGCCGTGGAGCTGCAATTCGGCACCCTTCCACCCGCTCCCGAGGTTTTGGAGGTGGAAACGCTGTTCGTGGGGGAGAAGAATCACTCCTATCGCATCCATACCGGCACCAAGGCGCACCCTGTCAGCTTTCTGATGAAGCTGGTGCTTCCCGCAGGCAGGGGAAATTTCCCCGCTATCGTGGACGGCGATCTTTGCTTCCCCTATCATCTGGACAAGGAATATCTTTCCGCTGCCACCGACGAGGGCGTGGCGTGGGTGTTCTTTGACCGCACCGAGCTGGCACACGATATGCAGGGAGAAGGGCGCCGCCAAGGGCAGCTCTACGATGCCTATCCCGACTACACCTTCGGTGCCATCGGCGCTTGGGCGTGGGGCTACTCTCGCTGTGTGGACGCGCTGGAGATCCTTTGCAAGGATAAGGAAAAGCCGCTGATCGATCTGTCTCTGCTGGCCTTTTCGGGGCATTCTCGTGGCGGCAAGACCGCCGCTTTGGCAGGCGCCGTCGATACTCGCGCCGCTGTGGTCAATCCCAACGAGACCTGCGCAGGGGCTTGCGGATGCTATCGCGTCCACATGAAAGGTTATTGCGATGGGCAGGGCGAATGGCGCTCCGAAACGTTGGCCGATCTGTGGCGAAATTTTCCCTTCTGGATGGGTCCCGATTTGGGGGACTATGCAAATCGAGAAGAGGAACTGCCCTTTGACGCTCATTTCCTCAAGGCACTGGTTGCGCCTCGGGTGCTCTTTATCTCAGAAGCGGCGGCCGATATTTGGTCGAATCCCGTAGGCTCTTGGCAGACCTCTATCGCCGCGCAGAAAGCCTTTGATTTCCTGGGCGTTTCCGACAATCTCTACTGGTATTTCCGAGAGGGAACTCACTATCATACCCCCGGTGACGTAAAAATGCTGGTAAATATCATAAAGCGGAAGAGAGATCCCGCCATCCCAATGGCAGAAGGCTTCTTTCAAACGCCGTTTGTACCCTTTGATCCTATTGATTGATTTTGGGTGAGTGTGATGAATGTATACGATTGTTTGAATGATAAAACGCTGATCGCCAAGCGCGATCACTGGTTCTCGGTGTTGGAGGACTTATATCAAGGCAGATACAGCGAGCCGAGAGTGTTCGTAGTAGACGGTGTACTGTCGGTAGGAAAGAGCGATCCCTATCGGGAGCCGGAGAAGTGGGTAGACGAATGCCTTTTCGATATTGTAAACGGAAAAGCGGATGCCATCCTCAACGAGTACAAATTCAGTCCCGTTTGCGTGGAATACGGCATCTACGGCGTGCATTATATTGACAAAATACTGGGCGCTAACGTCTACTTCAGAGACGGGCAATGGTACAATGATTATCTCACCACTCCTATCGGAGAGCTGGTAATGCCCGATCTGGAGCAGAATGAAACCTTTCAGCTATCTGTCCGTGCGGCGAAGCGCTTTGCGAAGGTGGGAGGAAAGTTTCCGATTTTCGGTCTGCCCACCATTGCCAGTGCACTGAATATTGCGGTGAATCTTTACGGGCAGGAGATTCTGATGGAGATGCTGGACGATCCCGACAACGCGCGGAAGGATCTTATGACCATCAACCGTCTGCTCGTCAAGATCCATCAGACATTTCGCGAGATCATTCCGCGCAGTCAGCTGCAGCCGGTGATCTCTTGGGAGCGCACCCAGCCGCCCGGCTACGGTCAGATCTGCGGATGCACAACCCAGCTGGTTTCGGGCGATCTGTATCGGGAGATGATCGCAGATCTGGACGCCGCTGTTTTACGGGTTTACGAAAACGGCGGCATGATCCATCTCTGCGGCAGTCACGCCCAGCACATCCCCACCTTCCGGGCTATGCCAGAGCTGAAATCTGTGCAGCTCCACGACCGTGCGGCAGAAGATTTACAGCTGTATTTCGACGGACTCAGAGAGGATCAGCTGATCTACCTCGTCCCCTGCCGTGGAATGACCATCGAGAGGGCACTTGCGATCACCGGCGGAAAGCGACTGGTCGTGATCGCCCACGTGGACGGCGAGCTGAAAGCGGAACCGTGAGTCTATATTTCCATAAAAATTCAACAGCCGTGGCAAATTCTTGCCACGGCTGTTTGAAGGTTCTTTGAGCCACTTTCTTTCAAGAAAGTGGCAAATTCTTTATCCATGATAGAGCTTCCGTACCTGATATTTCGGCTGGCTGGTGACGTTGATGCCCAGCTTTTTGTAGGTCTTCTCGTCCACGGAGGAGAGGATAACGGTGAAATGCGCGTCACAGCCACGGAGATTGCTCAGCTGTGCCATAGCGCGGGCGGCAACGGGATCGGTGGCCGAGCTGATGGAGAGGGCGATCAGCACCTCGTCGGAGTGGAGGCGGGGATTGCGGTTCTTCAGATTTTCAATCTTCAGACGGCAGATGGGCTCCAGCGTCTCGCGGCTGATCAGATCCACTTCCTTGTCGATGCCTGCCAGCGCCTTCAGCGCGTTGAGTAGGAGTGCCGCGGAGGGACCCAGCAGAGAGCTGGTCTTGCCCGTGACAACTCTGCCGTCGGGTAACACCATAGCGGCGGCGGGAGTGCCGGTGGCGGCTGCTTTTTGAAGTGCCGCACCGATGGCAGGGCAGAGCGCCTCGGATACGCCGGTCTGCTGCATCAGAAGCTCCAGCTTTTCCTTCTGATTCTCAGCGGCTTCGCCCTGACGGATAGCCACCTGTGCCTGATAGTAGCGGCGCAGGATCTCCAGTCGGGACGCCTCACAGACTGCATCCTGATCGAAGATGCAGTGGCCTACTACGTTCACGCCCATATCGGTAGGCGAATGATAGGGGGAGCTTCCTAAAATGCGCTCCATCATCGCTTTCAGCACGGGGAAGGTGTCGATGTCGCGATTGTAGTTGACAGCGGTTTTACCGTACGCCTCCAGATGGAAGGGATCGATCATATTCACGTCGTCCAGATCGGCGGTCGCCGCCTCGTAGGCCACGTTGACCGGATGCTTGAGGGGAAGATTCCAGACGGGGAAGGTTTCAAATTTGGCGTAGCCCGCCTTGACGCCCCGCTTGTTCTCGTGATAGAGCTGAGACAGGCAGGTTGCCATCTTGCCGCTGCCGGGGCCGGGAGCGGTGACCAGCACCAGCGGACGGCTGGTCTCGATGTATTCGTTTTTGCCGAAGCCCTCCTCGCTGACGATTTTGCGAACGTCGTAGGGATAGCCGTCGATGGAGTAGTGCTTATAGCTCTTGATGCCCAGACTTTGTAGCCGTCGGATGAAGGCATCCACGCCGGGCTGACCGGTATAGCGGGTGATGCAGACGCTGCCCACCATCATGCCCAGCGCCCGAAAGGCATCGGTGAGGCGCAGAACCTCGTCGTCGTAGGTGATGCCCAGATCGCCCCGTTTTTTGCTTTTTTCAATATCGCCGGCATTGATGGAGATGACTACCTCCAGCTCGTCTCTGAGTTGAGAGAGCATACGGATCTTGCTGTCCGGCTCGAAGCCGGGGAGCACCCGGGATGCGTGGTAATCGTCGAACAGCTTTCCGCCCAGCTCCAGATAGAGCTTGCCGCCAAACTGACCGATGCGCTCGCGGATGCACTCCGATTGCATGGTCAGGTATTTATGATTATCGAAACCCTGTCGCATAATTGTTCCTTTCCGAAAGGTTGCATTTGACCTTACCATATTATTATACCATTTTTTCTGCGGAAATCAAGCAAAATCGGAGGGCGAAATCAACAAAATTTCGCTCTCCGATTCGTTGAAAATGACTATACTCAGTCGTAGGTGTAAACGCCGGGATCCGACTCGGTAAACCATACGGTCTTGGTCCATTGATAAAACTCGGATTTCCACTGCTCGTAGTGCGCCACGGGGACACAGAACGCCACCATCCACATAGCGGAGTCGCTCTTGTAGACGAAGCATAGGGCTTTGTACATCTCGTAGCCCAGCGATCCGTCTCCGGAATAGGAACCCTCGAACTCGTATTCGAAGGCCGGCAGCCCGTCCGACTCGCACAGCGTAGCGTTGTAGCCGCCCGACTCGATGATCATCTCGCGGAACTCCGCAGGTGTGATGAGGGCTGGCGCGGTAAAATCCATTTCGGCAAGGGTCAGGAAGGTTATGCGTTCCAGCGTGACCTGCACGCGAGGGGTCGAGACGTAGCAATCCACGTCTTCTTCGCCGGTCAGACTACGGCTGAAGCCTGCGGGTAGGGTGATGTTCAAATCGTGGAAGGTGATCTACTTCTCACCCGAGCAGCCCAAAAGAAGGGTCAGCAGGAGCAGTAAAAATGACAATAAACGGAAGGGAATGCGGTGCGGGAGCAGCTCTTACGATTCATGCGGTCACATCCTTTGGCTTTTCTTCAGTATACCACATAAAGCTGCACATGTCAAGTGTTTATTATTCTTTTGCGGTCAACGTCAGCAGACGGTCACCGATCGCAACGTGGCTTTCACAGGTCAGCGATAGATCGCCGTAGCGTTCGGCGTTGATGACCAGCAGCGGTGTAGTCAGATCTGCGCCTGCCCGCCGCAGGGCGTCCGGATCGAAGGACAACAGCAGATCGCCCTTCCGTACCCGATCTCCCTCCCGACAGCAAGGAGAAAAATGCCGATCGGTCAGACTGTCGACGGCGCGTCCTACGTGGATCAGCAGCTGAACGCCGTCACTGCACTCAAAGGTGATACTGTTCCCGACAGCCGAAACCGACGTGACCGTCCCGTCCGAAGGAGCGTAGACCTTGCCGAAGACCGGCAGAATTGCGCATCCTTGACCCAGTATTCCCGCAGAGAAGGCTGGATCGCTCATCTGGGACAGAGGGATGACCCTGCCGCTCAGCGGGCTGGAAACGGCTATGGATGCGGTTTGAGCGGTGGAAATAGATTGTCCGTCTGTGCTACCGCTCGTTTCGGCAGATAAAACGGTTTTGCTTTTCCGGCGGGGCAGGAGGAGTAGGGTCAGCAGAAAACCGATCGTGGCAGTTAGCATGAAATTTGGGACGGCAGAGCGTAGAGCACTGTAGGGAGAGGGGGGACCATTGGTTGGATGAACGTTGGCTATGGCTGCGAGCATGGAAAGCAAAGATGGCGCCGCGCTCTCCTCCAATGCTCCGGAAAGCGAGCCTAACAGTCCTCCGATCCCGGCGGCAACTGAAGCGGTCAGCAGAGCGATCCTGCCGTGCAGAAGGGAATCGTAGGCAGCCGCGCGAGGCAGAGCACAGAGGGTACCGATGCCCCCGCCGACTGCAGTCTGCCGCAGAGATCGATCCTTGCAGGCGATCAGACGGGCGACGGACGTGCCCAGCAGAGCCGCGGTAGCGGAAAAGCGTGCCACATCCCAAAGCAGGTGATGCTCTGCGGCGGCAGGGAAGCGGGATTCACCCAAGAGGAGCAGGAAGGGAGTGACGATGGACAGCAACGTCGTTGCCGCCCAATCAGCACGCTCGTACAGCAGATGAATTCCGTCTGCAAACAGAGTCCCGATCAGAGCACAGCTCGGCCCCACTATTCCCAGTACAGCGGGAAGCACGATCGCAAGGGTGGCGAGCGGCTGTATGAGCGTTCGGACGCAGGTGGGAAGAAACCGATTTGCCGCTCGCTCGACTAACTTAATCAGAAAAACTGCGGCCAAGACCGGAAGAACCGTTCCTGCGTAGGCAGTCTCCCGTACTGATAGTGCAGACCCGTCGGTGCCGACCTCTGCCTGCCATGCCGTCAGCGTCGGGTGAAGGAGAATGGCGGCAGTTAGGATCGCCGTGGGGCGGCTGCACCCAATCTGCTTTGCAACCGAGTAAGCCAGTAGGATCGGCAAATAGTAGAGGGCGGCGGTTCCCGCCGCAGATAGGATGGGAAAGATCGGATCGGAGGTAGATAGTATGCCGAAAAGCACCGCAGCGGCGGTGACGGCTTCGATCATCGTCCCTGCAAGGATGACGGGCAGAAGCGGATGCAGTACGCTCTCCACGAAGCCCGAGAGACGGTTGAGCGGGGAAATGGATGGATTGATCATCATACGGATGCTCCTGTGAATAGGCGTTTGCATCCAGTGTGTGCAGAAAGCGGGAAAATATGCAAGCCCGATTGAACGGGGCTGTTCAATCGGGTTTGCGTTATAGATGGAACTTGGCGATCAGCTCGCTCTTGGCAACCGCGGCGCGGTAAGCGCATTCGTAATCGGAGGCAGCCTTGGCGCAGTTTTCCAGATCGGAGTAGAGGCGAAGCAAGAATTGCACGTCTGCATCGGGAAGCGACTCCTCCAGTACCTCCTGAAGCAGGGCGGCGGCTCGCTCGGGATTGTACGCTGCCTGTGCCAGCTCGGCGTTGATATGCTTTCGAAAGCGAGGGGTGGTCAGGCGCACGTTGTCGAAGAGCTGTGCCGCCAGATCGGGCTTGCCCCGATCGATCAATAATAGCAGCGTATTATAGAGGTACTCCTCGCCGTAGCCCGCACGGTCAGCGGCAACGCAGAGCGACGGATTGCTCTGCTGTCCGTCGCGGATGCAACGAATGATGGCAAGCAGCATATTCGCTCGCTCCTCTATGGAATCCTTAGGGTAGCGGGTACGGGCGGTAAAGCGCAAACAGGTGTCGATCTGATTGGAGGCACTCTCCAGATGCCCCTTGCGGAAGGCAGAAATCCCTTCTTGCAGGTAGCAGTCTGCAAGGAGCAGAGCCAGCTCGTCGTCGAAATCGCTGAGCTGCTTGCAATCGTCGATGCAGTCCTGCCACCTGCCTAAGGCGTAGTGGGTGCGGATCTGCTCGATCAGCCCTGCCTTGCGGTAGACCAGCGCGTCGGCGTCGTCGTCCAGCAGATAGCCTACGGGAACTGACAGCTGCTTTGCCAAAAAGCAGACGGTCTGCAGAGAGGGGGTGGCAATGTCGTTTTCGATCTGACTGAGCATATTGCGGGTCATGTGCTCACCGCAGAGCGCCGCCTGAGTCAGTCCGCGCTCCTTGCGAAGGGAACGGATTTTTAGTCCGAGGGTCATAGATCTTCTCGCTTTCGAATATTTGTAAATCTATTTTACCATAGAACAGCTGAAATGTCAATAGAATTGACGAACAATTCATAAACCGCAAACGCTTCTGCACAATGCAGAGTCGCTTACGGTTTTTCCCGGATTTCGTACAAAAACGCTTTCCCTTTCGTCCCGGCGCGGCAGATCAGCCCCAGTTTTTCGAAGAGCTTCATCGCGTAGTAGCCGCCGCGGGAGGGATAGCCGCCCTTTTGGTTGAACTCGGCGGCGGTGAAGGGGGAGGGGAGTCCCGCGGGTAGCAGGGCGCGCCAATCCTCGGGAGTGCAGAGACGGATCTCCCGGACGTAGCTTACCGGCATCCGCTCGAACCGGGTGGAGCCTCGCTTGCCGCCTCTGCCCCAGCCGTCCAGATTGCGAAAATCCTCTACGTCCAGTAGCAGGACGACAAAGGACAGCCCGGGAGTACCCACCAAGCAGTCCAGCGAAGCTAGCTCGGGAGCGGCAGAGTGAGGACGTCCGATCTTGGGCGATTTGCGGCGGTTGGATATATTTCCCTCGCCGTCGATCCAATAGATCCAGCGGGTGCGGGGGACGGGATGCACTACCGTGACCTCGTACCCCTTCTGTAGGAAGGAGGTGAGCTTCTTCTTCAGCAGATAGAGGCTACGGGTCTGGATCTCCACGATCCGACCGTCACGCTCCACGTCGGCAAAATAGGAGCCGATCTTCCGCTCGTGACAGGTAACGTCGGGCTCGTAAAAGTGCTTGAGCACCGCGTGAAGGGTCTTTTCCCCCAGCGTTCCGATCCCCTCTCGCAGACGGTCTGCCTCTACCTTGGTAATGGCCTCGGCAAAGCGAAGCTCCGGGGGATCCTGTCGGCTTGGATCATCCTGAAAACCGACCGCCGCGGAGAGGGGGATCTCTGCGGCGGGGGGCGTTGTATATTCGTCCATACTCATTGTGTGTTCTGAGCGTGCAGATCGGCGTCGATGCCTTTCGCGATGGCACACACGAATTGATCCTGCCAATCTGAATCAAGCAGCTTAGTCAGATCACTGTGATTGGTGATAAATCCGCTCTCGATGAGAACGGCCGGCATATTGCTGTATAGCAGGACGTAAAGCTGATTGTCGATGCTCAGCGAGACCTTGTCGCTCATGTCGGACTGCATGGAGGACATGAGCGAGTTGGCAAGGCGCAGGGTTACGTCGCGGCTGGAGGAATAGAATATGCGGGTTCCGTCAACCGAGGAATCGGTAAAGGTATTGCAGTGAATGCTGATGAAATAGTCGGCTTCTTTTTCATTGACGAAAAAGGTTCTGTTTTTGGCGTAGAAAATTCCCTTGGTCAGTTCAACAGGACAGTCTTCGTCATTATCTCCGGGGCGGGTTTCCCCGACGGTGTAGCCCATTTTTTCCAATGCCTGTTTGAGTTTTTTGGTTAACTCTAAATTGATGTCCTTTTCATAGATATATTCAAAGTCTGCTTCCGTTACGGTAGAACCGCTTTCGGTGACGTAGACCGTCTTCCCGTTCTGATCTTTTTGCTCATAGACGTATTCGCCGTCAGCGGTCAGACGAATCGAGGAGCCGTTATCATACCAGCCGTGACCTGCATCAACGTAGATCAGATACCGTGCGTTATCGGCAGAATAGGTCAACTGGTCGTAGGGAGTAGTAGGCTGTGGATCAGAGGGTTCTGAGCCGGTGTCCTCCGGGCCGGTGGTGACCGCCGGATCGATTTCATCCGCGCCGCTCAGATTGCCGTCGGTCTGTGCGGGAGCAGAGGGGGGAGATGCGTCATCGGTAGAATAAGCGACTGCCGACAAAATGCTGCAGAGTAGAAAAACGGCTAACCAAACGCCGGCGAATATGTATAATTGATTCCGTGATTTCACGTTTACCTCCGGTAGAGTAGTTACTACTCTTATTTTATCACAAATTCCACGGAACAATTGAACAAACTGTTAATTTTAGACGAGATTTTATGAAAAACAAAGGGGAGACTCCATAGGACGCTCCCCTTTGAAGCAGTCTACAGCTCTTTGCGGATTCGTTCCAGCGCTCCCTTTTCCAGACGGGAGACCTGCGCTTGGGAAATGCCGATGGCGGAGGCGATCTCCATCTGGGTCTTTCCCTTGAAAAAGCGCATACTGATAATCATACGCTCTCTGCCGGACAGATGCTCCAGCGCCTCCTTCAGCGCGATGCTTTCCACCCACACCTCGTCGCTACAGGAGGGATCGCTGATCTGATCCATCACGTAGAGGGAATCAGATGAGCCGTCGGAATAGACCGGTTCGTAGAGCGATATCGGCTCTACGATGGCTTCCAGTGCCGACACCACCTCTTCCTTGGAATGCTCAAAGCCGTCCTTGGCCAGCGCGGCAACGATTTCTTCCACCGTCGGTTCTCTGGACATCGAGCGGGAGAGTGCTTCGCGGGCACTCAGTGCCTTGTACGCCAGATCGCGGACGCTGCGACTGACTCGGACGGCGTTGTTGTCTCGCAGATAGCGCCGCACCTCACCCACGATCATCGGGACCGCGTAGGTAGAGAATTTTACGTCCATCTCTACGTTGAAATTGTCTACCGCCTTGATGAGTCCGATGCAACCTACCTGAAAGAGGTCGTCGGGGTTCTCCCCGCGGCTTTGAAAACGCTGGACGATGGATAGCACCAGTCGCAGGTTGCCGTCGATGAGGGTATTGCGCGCTTCGTCATCCCCTTCGTGTGCAGCTTTCAGCAGGATCTTCATTTCCTCCGCCGTGAGGGTCTTCAGCTTGGAGGTATTGATCCCGCACAGATCCACCTTGTTGTAGTATTTGAACGATTGATACGCCACTTTTGACATCCACCCTTATCTGAACTTTCGTGTGGATAGTATTGCCGTGGCAGAGGCGAGGTCATACAAGGGAGGTGGAAAGTAAAAATTGGAAAGGGACAAAGAGCATCCCCTCCCGCGCGGGGAGGGGAGAGGGGGTTAGTTGACGTTGATGTAGAAGTAATTTCCTTCATATCCGGTGTCGGTGGTTCTTGCAACAATTAATTGCAGATAGCACTTTCCACTGATTGCATCTACCAACAG
>CAZFJJ010000035.1:0-12060 GCA_964519075.1 uncultured Lachnospiraceae bacterium | reverse complement strand
GTGAAGACCCGCGAAAAGGACGTGTCTCCCTTCGATCTGGACGCGCTGAAGTGGGATAAGATCATCATCTGTACCGACGCCGACGTGGACGGCTATCAGATCCGCGCCCTGCTGTTGACCCTGTTCTACCGTCTGCTCCCTACGCTGCTGAAGATCGGCAAGGTCTATATCGCCGAGTCGCCCCTGTACGAGATCAACACCAAGGACGACACCTACTTCGCCTACGACGAGAAGGAGCGGGCGGAGATCCTTTCTAAGCTGGAGGAGGGCAAGAAGAAGTACACCATCCAGCGCTCCAAGGGTCTGGGTGAGAACGAACCCGAGATGATGTGGAAGACCACCATGAATCCCGCTTCCCGCCGACTGATCCGCGTATGCGAATCGGAGGCGAAGGAGACCGCCGCGCTGATGGACATCCTCTTGGGTGACAATCTGGAAGGGCGTAAGCAGTTCATCGCCGAGCACGGCGCGGAATATTTAGCGGATATTGACGTATAAGGTAGTTTGCTAAAAGCGAAGCCGCCCTTGATTTTCCTTAGCGAACGTCAAAGAAAGTTTTCGAAGGTTCTTAGGGGACTATAATAAGTCCTCTAAGCGGATTTCAAGGGCAGAGCCCTTGGCGGAGTTTGAGGCGGAGCCTCAAGAAAGTGTTCCCATGCTTCATTTAATTTACGGACGTGCGGGCAGCGGAAAAACCACGCTGCTCCTGCAAAAACTGAAAGAGACAGCAGACAGGGGAGAACCCTGTCTGCTTCTCGTGCCCGAACAACAGGTGCTGGTCTCCGAGCGAACCGTTTGTGAACTGGACGTCTCTGCCATTTTGGCGGAGGTGACCAGTTTTCGTCGTCTTTGTAACGAAATCTTCCGTACCTACGGCGGCCTGTGCTATCGCTATATCGGCAAGGGAGCCCGAAAGCTCCTTTGCAGAAAGGCACTCCTACAGCTTTCGCCCCTGCTGTCCTTCGGCGGGGTAGGCGGTGCCGACGACATGGGACGAGTGGAGCAGTTTGCCTCGGCGATCACCGAGATGACCTTATATAACCTCACGCCCGCTCGTCTGACCGAGGCGGCACCGCAGCTAAGCGGATCGCTCCGCAAGAAGGTGGAGGATCTGGCGACGGTGGCGGCGCTCTATCAGCATATGCTCCATCACGAGTACGACGATCCCACGGAGGATCTGACCCGCGCGGCGGATCTGCTGGCGGGCAACGATTATTTCGACGGCAAGACCGTCTTTATCGACTCCTTTGCCGGCTATACCCCCCAGCAGGCCGATCTGCTCCGTCATCTGTTGGCAGGAAGCAAGGACGTTTATCTGACCATCCCCTGTCTGCCCGGTGGAGACGGCTGGCTGTTCGAAAAGCCGGCCGCCGCCGAGCGATATATCCTGAGCGTCGCCGAGAGCGCGGGCTGTTCCGTGGTGCGAGAGGCGGTGCTGGAGGACTGCCTGCGGGCTGAATCCCCCGATCTTGCCTACCTTGCCACCCACCTGTGGGGGGCGCACGAAACCCCGCCCGACGTCTGCGCCGTCGAGCTGTACGAGTGCGCCGATCTCTTCGAAGAGGCAGACGCCGCAGCCGCAAGAGTGGCAAGGCTGGTGCGGGAGGGCGCCCGCTACGGTGAGATCGCCCTCATTGCCCGATCGGCCGATCGCTACGACGGTATACTGGACAGCGCGTTGGAGCGCTACGGCATCCCCTATTACACCTCCCGCAGACGGGACGTCGCCACCATGCCCGAGATTCGGCTGGTCTGTGCCGCTCTTGCCGTTGCCGCCCACGACTGGCAGACCGAGGACGTGATCGCCTATCTGCGCACCTATCTGACCGACCTTACCCCCGACGAGTGCGATCCCGTGGAGGAGTACGCCTATCTGTGGAAAATCCGCGGTAAGCGTTGGCGGGATGGAATGGATTGGAATATGAACCCCCGCGGCTTTGCGGAGGAGTTTACCGACGAGGATCAGGAAAAACTGGATCGGCTGAACGCCCTGCGGGCGCGGTTCGTGCCGCCGCTGGAGCGCTTCTGCGATGCGTTTCGGCAGCGTCCCACCGTTCGCTCGGTGTCGGAAGCACTCTACCGCTTCCTGTGCGAACTGCAGATTGCCGATCGGCTGGAAGCCTCTGCCGAAGAGAATCGCCGCCGCGGCGACCGTGCGCTGGCAGACACTCAGACTCAGGTCTGGAATTGCCTGATGGACGCGCTGGATCAGCTGGTTCGCATCTCGGGCGACGAGACGGCGGATCCCACCACCTATCTGCGGCTGCTCACCCTCCTCTTGAAGGAGAGCGACATCGGTACCATCCCCTCGGGACAGGATCAGGTGACCGTCGGTTCCGCCAACCTGCTGAGGGGCAGCGGCATCCGTCACACCGTGATCCTGGGCGCGTGTGAGGGCGTATTCCCCGCACGAGACGGCAAGAGCGGATATTTCGACGATCGCGAGCGTGCCGAGCTGGCTGAAAATCAGCTGCCCCTTGCCGAGGGCGGGGAAGCGCTGATTCACGATGAACTCTTTTATTTCTATACGGCGGCCTGCTTCCCCTCCCGCACGCTGGCGGTCAGCTATACCGTCGCTGAGGGACCGTCTATGGCGGTACGGGAGCTGCAGGCGCTGTTCCCCGATCTTGCGCCCGTCCGTCCCTCCCTCTGGAGCGCGGATGAATGGGTGTCCACCCGCGACAGCGCGCTGTTTTACGGACTTACCCACCGCGACGATCCCGTTGGCGGTGCGCTACTGGATCACCTGCGGGAGGAAACTGCCGCCGAAGGTCGCATCCGCGCCGCCGAGGATGGCGTGACGGTGGATCGTTGCCGCCTTTCCCCCGTGCTGATGGAGCGGATCGTTCCCCGACGGCTGGAGCTCTCACCCTCCCGTCTGGAGCGCTACGTCAACTGCCCATTTTCCTATTTTTGCAGTTACGTTCTGCGCCTGCAGGAGCCGCTATCCGGGGAGTTCAAGAGCAACGACATTGGTACCTTCATCCACAAGCTGCTGGAGGAGCTAGTGCCGAGGATCGCCGACGACGCGACGTCCTACTCCGACGAAGCGCTGGACGCCATGGTCGCCGAGGAGATCGAGGGCTACCGTCGAAGACTGCTCCGCGACTTTTCGGATTCTCGCTTGGAGCGGCTGTTCGAGCGCTCCCGCCCCTTTGCCAATCTGCTGCTGAAACGCTTCCGCGAGGAATTCTCCCGCGTGCAGTTCCGACCGATTGCCTCCGAGGTGCAGATCGGCTTTGGCGGTGTCCCCGCGATGCAGATCCCGTTGGAGAGCGGCGGCAGCGTCAGTGTGCGCGGGGTCGTGGATCGGGTAGATCTGTGTGAACAAAACGGCGAATACTACCTGCGGGTAGTGGATTATAAAACCTACAATAAAACCTTCTCCAGGGACGAGGTGGCGAAGGGGCTGGACACCCAAATGCTCCTTTACCTCTACTCGCTGTGCGAGAGCCGCGATCGGGAGCTGTTGGGGCGGCTGGGCATCCCTGATGGAAAGTTCCCCCGTCCTGCGGGTATTCTTTATCTGAACGTGGGCGTTACCGGCATCCCCGCCGACGCGGCGGAAACGCCCGAGGGAGGCGCGGCGCGCTATTTCGGCACCAGCGGACTTCTTCTGGAGGACGAGGATCTGGCGCTGATCCGCGCCATGGAGCCTGATCTGGCGGGACGCTACACCCCTGTTTCGACCGGCAAAAACGGCAAACTGTCCGCCGCCTCCTGTCGCGCTATGACCGACGCCCAGGGATTTGAGTCCCTGCGCGGGGAGATCTCGGAGGTGGTCGGACAGGTGGGACAGGGCATCCGCGACGGTGTTGCCGATGCCCGGCCGTTGGCGGACAAGGAGCACGACGGCTGTCAATTTTGCAAAATGCGCCCGATCTGTCGGCGTAGAAAGGAGTGACCTATGGAGCGTAACTGGACACCCGCGCAGCGGGCTGCTATTGACGCCCGCGGTCAGGACGTGCTGGTCAGCGCCGCCGCTGGCTCGGGCAAGACCGCCGTCCTGACCCGGCGCATAATCGAGCGGATCACCGATCCCGTGGATCCCCTCAGCGTGGACGATCTCCTGGTGGTCACCTTTTCCGAAGCCGCCGCAGGAGAACTGCAGGTGCGCATTCGCGGCGCGATCCTGGATCAGCTTGCCAAGGACGGCGGCAGCCGTCGGATGCGTCGGCAGCTCCTGCTGCTGGAGCGGGCGGAGATCTCCACCATCCACAGCTTTTGCCTGAAGCAGATCCGCAAAAACGCCCCTCTCTTAGGGCTGCCCGTATCCATGCGGGTTTGCGACGAGGGAGAGCGCAGACGGCTCTCCGGGCAGATCATGGAGCGCCTGTTGGACGATTTTTATCGTTCGGGCGATGCTGATTTTCTGGAGCTGGTGGCGCAGTTTGCGGTGCTGTCGGACGATCGGATCGCCGATCAGCTGCTGACACTCTACACCAAGACCACCAGCCTGCCCGAGGGCGCCGGCTATTTCGCCGATTCCGCTCGACGGATGGAGGATGCCGTGGGCAAGGGCATTATGGGCGGCAGTTACGGTGGGCTTTTGTGGGGCTATTTTGACGATTACCTCAAGCATTTCGCACCGCTGTACGGCAAATTGCAGACCGTCCTTGACGATCTGCTGACAACGACGAAAGCAGAGGCTGTGTTTTCCGATACCAAGGAGAAAAAGCGGCTGGAAAAGCGGCTTTTGAAAATAGACGAGATCCGTTCGGTATATTCCACCGAATGGGCTTCGCTGGAGGCACTTTTCGCCTGTGCCGACGATTACGGCAAACTGTTTGACGCCGCTTGGCGGGTCACCTTCGTTCGCAAGCCCACCTTGACCGACGCGCCCGAATATACCGTCGCCGCGGCCTTCCGCGACGACGCGAAGGAAGATTTCGAGGCCATGCGGAAGACCTTCTTCCCCGCCGCCAGAAGGGAAGAGGTGCAGACCGATATTGCCAAGACCGCGCGGCTCCTGCGCGCGCTGGCGGGCGTGATGGAGGAGTTTGACCGCCGTTTTTCCGCCGAAAAGATTCGGTTAGGGCTACTGGATTTCTCCGATTTGGAGCACTATACCCACCGTCTGCTGGTGAAGGACGGCGCACCCACCGAGGCGGCACGCGCCGTCTCCCGTTCCTATCGGGAGATCTACATCGACGAATATCAGGACGTGAATCGCATCCAGGACGAGATCTTCGCCGCCATTTCGGCAAACGACCGCTTTATGGTAGGCGACATCAAGCAGAGCATCTACGGCTTCCGCGGTGCAGAGCCATCGATCTTCGCCGACTATCGCAGCCGTTATGACGGCGGCGACGGTGGACAGACCATCTATCTGTCCCACAACTTTCGCTGTGATCAATCGGTAGTGGATTTCGTGAATCTGGTCTGCGAGGACGTATTTGTCGAGGGGGGCACAGTTCGCTATACCGCAGGCGACCGTCTGATACGCGGCAAGGAGGACGCCAAGGATCAAAAGATCCCCGTGCAGGTGACGCTGATCGAGAAGGGAAGCGGCATCGAAGAGGGCGAAGCCTTAGTCGGGCGGGCGGCGGAAGCCGAGTACATTGCCTCCGAGGTGGAGCGCCTTTGGAAAAACGAGGGCATCCCGCTGAAAAAGATGGCTGTGCTGATGCGCTCGCTGGAGGGGCGGATTCCCCATTTGGAGGAGGCGTTTCACAGGCATGGGATCCCCTGTATCCACAATCGGGCGATGCCCTTTTTCCAGGAGCCCGAGATCCTGACGCTGCTCTCCTTGCTATATACCATTGAAAATCCCACCCGCGACATCTATCTGGCGGGTGCGCTGACCGGACCCGTGTTCGGTTTTACCATGGAGGAGTTGATCGCCCTTCGCCGCCCCGACGGAGCTTCTGCCACGGGCGACAGTCTGTACGAGGCGGTCTGTGCCCGACGGGACGACTCCAAGGTGGACTATTTCCTCGGCTGGCTGGAGGACTATCGGCAGGCATCCTGTACTCTTTCCTCCGACGAGCTGATCCGCAAGCTTTACGCCGAGACCGCTCTGCCCGCCATCGCGGGTGCCGATCCTATCCGCGGAAAAGCGGCGGAGCAGAACCTGCGCAGCTTCTATCAACTGGCGCGGAGCTATGAAAAAAACAGCTTTCGCGGTCTGCACCGCTTCCTGCGCTTTATAGGTGATCTTGCCGACAGCGGGCAGGGCGTGGATCGAAAAGCTGAGCTTGGCGACGACGACGCTCTGCAGATCATGACCATCCATCACTCCAAGGGGCTGGAGTTTGAGGTCTGCTTCCTGGCGGACGCGGGCGGATCCTTTAATCTGCAGGATTCCGCAGCTCCCTTCCTGTTCGATCGGGAGCTGGGCATGACCCTGACCCTGCGCGATTCTGCTACGCTGGGCAAATACCAGACCCTGCCGCGACAGATCCTCTCCAAACGGATCGCTCAGCGATCGCTGGAGGAGGAGATGCGTAATCTCTACGTTGCGCTGACTCGCGCCGTCAATCGACTATACGTGACCTCCTGGCTGACCCATCCCAAATCGGTAATGAGCCGAGCAGAAAGTCTGGCGGAGCAGTTTGATTATTATAACGGGATGAGCTGCACCTCCTATATCCAATGGATCATGGGTGCGCTCACCGCTCATCCCGTTGAGCGGGACGGCTGTTGTCGCATCACGCGGCTGGTGACCACCTCCGTGGGCTTCGAGCTTCATCCCGACACTCCCGCGACCGAGGTTGAGGATTTGGCTGCGACCGATGCGGAGATCACCGAAACGGAATCCGCCGAGCATCCCACCGAGGTGATCGAACGGGCGAATGAGATCACACCTTCCGCCGCCGAGACGGCAGAGCGGATCGGCAAACGCTTCGATTTCGTTTATCCCCACGGCGTGTCGGGCGATCTGCCCGCCAAGCTGACCGTCAGCCGTCTGTCTCCTCACGTTCTGGATACCGAGGAGGACGCTTCCGCAGAGATGGGTGCGGTGGTCAGCCTAAAGCGGACACCTGACTTTATGCAAGCAGATCCGAGTGCGCTGTCGGGCGCGGAGCGGGGAACCGCTACCCACCTATTCATGCAGTTCTGCGATTTTGAAAACGTGGAGAAGAACGGTGTGGAGGCTGAGCTGCTTCGACTCAGCACGAAGCAGTATATCAGTCCCGTGATGGCAGGGGCGGTGCACATCCCCGCGCTGCGGATCTTTTTTGGATCTTCGCTTTACCGCGAGATGCGGGCGAGCGAAAAACTCCTGCGGGAATTCCGCTTCAACGTGCAGCTGCCTGCGGCAGAATTCACCCGCGATCCCGAGCGCAAAGCCGCGCTGGAGGGTGCCAAGCTGCTGGTGCAGGGCGTTGTGGACTGTTGCTTCACGCTGCCCGACGGCAGTCTGAAGCTTCTGGACTACAAGACCGACCGTTTGGGTAAAACTCCTGCCGAGGGCGGTATGCTCTTGTGGGAACGCTATGCAGATCAGCTGTTCTATTATAAAAAAGCGCTAGAGCAGATCCTGCACCGTCCCGTCAGCGCGCTGTCGCTGTACAGCTTCCGTCACGGATGCGAGTTTCCGTTGCCTGACGAGCGCAAAAATGCATTCGGGATTAACGGATAGTTCACACAAGGTTCATAAAAGGTTCACGATTTCGTGTTACATTTAATCTAAAGAGTTAATTCCGATTTTGCCGTAAGCGAAATCGGGAAAGGATAGACTATGTACAGAATCAAACGCTTGCTCCCTTGTTTGTTGGCGGTATTACTATTGACCGCCTGCGGCACCTCTTCCGGTGGAGCAGACACTACAACTCCCCAAACGAACGACGGGCATAACGATCCCGTGCAATTGACCGAGGTACGCACGCCCACCCCTACGCTTCCGGCGGGGGAGTCCGTCACGACCACCCCTGACCGCTCCGATGGAACGAATGGCAACCAGAGCGGCAATCAAGGCGCGGAGCAGGACGAGATGGGAGCCGGTGCAGAGCTAGAGGGCTATTACCAGCTGCTGACCTATATCGATCAATCCTCGATCAGCGGCCCGGGCGGTTGGACGCGTCACGAGGTGGATGATATGTTGGACGGTTTGTTTGAGACGACCGACAATGGCAGTAACAAATACGGGCAGAATTTATCATCTGTGGACGTTACCTGGAAGATGACCCGCTCGGTAAAGATATCTGCGTATGCCATTTATACTGCCAACGATACTGAAGAATATCCCGAACGCAATCCCAAAAGCTGGACGCTTTACGGCTCTACAGATGGAGAGAATTGGAAAGCGATTCATTCGGTGGAAGATGCGCAGTTGCCGGTTGCCAATTACACGCCGACTCTTTTTGAATTTGAGAATAACAGATCCTATCAGTATTATCGCTGGTCGTTGGAGTCTACCGTTGAAGGAGGAGTGTTCCAGCTGTCCGAGCTGCTTCTGTACACCCAAGAAGAGCTGACCGAGAGCGGTACGGACGGGGAAGGCGGTTCCTCTCTTCCATCCTATCTTCCGGCCTACGGTGCGGCTGAGACAGGCGTTTCCGCCTCCCCTTTGACCGGAACGCAGGCACAGGAGTGGATGGACGATCACGTTTTGTTGACCGATCTGGTTGACGTTGGCGGAATCGTAAGCTCCTTGACCGGGTATCAGGCTTCCGAAAACGCAGAGCACCTCTTTGACGGTGTATATACTGCAGGGAAGTTTGAGGAGAAGGGATACGGAAAAATGTGCGGTCCCGCGCAGCAAGCATATGTCTATTGGGAGATGACGCAAGCCGTAACGCCCACGGGATACGTGCTGGTCACGGGCAACGATACCGCTGAATATCCCGATCGCAATCCTGTTTCATGGGTATTGTACGGTGCTACGGAAAACGGATCGTGGGTAGCGCTGGACGCGGTTAAGGAAGGAAATATGCTGGCTGCTGACTTTGCGGCACACGTGTTCCCTTTGGAAAATGCAGAGGCATATACCCGCTTCTGTTTGATGATCGAACGGACGTCGGGTGTGATTCAACTTTGCGAATTAATACTTTGTCAATAATCAAAATACCGTATTCCTCAGCAGGAATACGGTATTTTGATTCTATTCACGTCAGAAGCGACGGTTGTTCCAGGAGGATTCCCGTTGCCGTGCTTCCCGCAGAGTCTCTGCAGAGGAGCGATAGCGGTAGATGAAATAGGCAAGACAGCAGACCGCCGTCAGTCCTGACAGAATCAGCAGGGCGATCTCTAACGTGGAAACGTCGGTTTGCCCTTCGTTGGTATAGATCTGGCTGAAATAGACCGTGAGGATCGTGTCTTCTCCGGGCATCGTTCCGTCTACCAGCATACGATCGGCTGAATAGCCGTCCAGCATAGGAGTGGAGACGCTGTAGGCTTCACCGAAGCGGTAGCTTCCCTCAAACGAGGGCATCGCTTCACTACCGTCCGGATAGAGATAGCGAATGGTCAGCCGATAGGTGCCGATGCGATAGATAACGGCGATTCGATCGCTGCCGGAGCAAATACCCGAAAGCATAGCGGTATCTGCTTCGTAGCCGGTGATCTTCAGTGGAGCAATTTCATAGTAATCTCCGATGTAGCAGGACAAGGTAGAGCTTTTGCCGGCACTGCCGCCGTCCTCGTAACTGTGAACGATTTGCAACGTAACGGGATGAGTCAGCGAAAGCGCCTTATACGGCTCGTTTTCGCCGCCTACGACCAAGGTGCTCAGCGTCTCGGTACAACGCAGCTGAGAGAGCGAGCTGCAGCCCTGGAAGGCGCGCGCGCCTACGGAGACCAGCCCTGCCGAAAGCGTGACTCGTTCCAGCCATTGACAACCGGCAAAAGTAGCTTCGCCTACGGCACTGACGCTGTTGGGCATGGTTACCCGAACTACGTTGCTTTGCCAAAACGCCTGATCGGACAGAGTCGTAACTGCAACGCCGCCCAGCTTGTCGGGGATCACTACTACGTCGCTGCGCCCCAGATATGCATCCAGCATGGCACCGTCCTGCGTGACGGTGAACTGATACTCCTCCCAGACGAAGGGGATAGATCCGGGCGACGGATAGTGCCCGTCGTCGCCGGCGTCATTCCAAATAGTAAAATCCAGTCCCCCCAGCTTTTCCGGGTTGCGCAGATCGGCATCGGAAAGCGCTTCGGTAGTGATGCAGCTTTCCGTTCCCTGACCGCCGCCCAGCAGCATTGCGCGGGTGGAGGAGCCTTGCCCATAGTAACAGTCGGTTACGACGGTCAGAGAACCTTCTGTTTGGGCGTAAGCGGTGGCGGCGATTCCGCCGGTTACTTTGCATCCGATAACGATCCCGCCGCAGAACAGTGAGGTGTTGATGAGACTCTTGCCTTCTGTTGCGGTCAAATATCCGACGATGCCTCCGGCAGCGCTTTTGGCGGAGACGGTGGCGGCACCGAGACAATTGCGGATTTCAGCCGTTGCGCCGCCGGTGACTGCCTCCAATTTGCCGACGACGCTGCCGGCCACGCCCTCGGCGGAAAGATCGGCCTTGACCGTTCCGCCGGCAGAGCAGCGCTCGATCAGTACAGCGCCTTCTGCGGCGGTCAGAATACCGCCGATTCCCCCGCTGTAGGATTTGCCAGCCGTTACGGTAGCACGGACGGAGCAATCGTACAGATGGAGCGTTGCAGACGATCTGCCGTTGCCTACGATACCGCCTGCATAATCGTCTGAAGCGGTAATCGTACCGTAGTTTTCAGAGCTGCCTACCGAAATCGTACCGTTATCCGTCGTTGCGTTTCCGACGATTCCACCGATTTGCGATTTTCCTGTAATAGAAGCGGAATTTTTATTGCCGGCCAGATTTACGGCGTTATCCGTTCCCGAAACCTTGCACAGCCCCACGATGCCGCCCACCGTTTCGTTGCCGAACAGATCGCCCACGTTGCGGCAGGAGAGAAGCTCCAGCACGGCGGCTTGACCGTTCAAAAGAACCTCGCCCGCAATGCCGCCCAGTGATCCTTGAGACAGAGCGGTTCCGCCGTTCATTGCATCACTGACGGTCACGATTCCGCTGAACGGAGCAACCGATCCTACGATACCGCCCAGTCCGGAATTGCCGCGCAGGGAGCCGTCGTTTTTACAAGAGTTGATTTGATCGTTGTTGCCCAACAGACTGCCGACGATACCGCCTGCCGACGAGTCGGCAACGATCTGCCCGGCGTTGCGGCAGGAAAGCAGCTGGAGCACGCCCTCTTTTATGCCGGTAGAGCCGAGAATGCCGCCTACCGAGGTGTTAGCGGTAATTTTCCCGTCAAAGCTACAGGCGCTGACGGCAAGCATTGCGTTTGCGTCAGCCTCAGCATAACCGAAAAGACCGCCTACAGAATCGTTGCCGATCACGGTGCCGTCTACGGTGCAGTTGCTGACAGCCGAATGGTCGGAAGCACGAAGTGCACCGGAGATACCGCCGATCGCGTCGCCGCCTGCAATGTAGAGATTTTTCAACGAAATGTTCTTGAGAGTCGCGTTATGACAGAGTCCGAAAAGCCCGGTGTAGTCGCTGCCTTCTGCGGTGTAAAGACCGCTGATCGTATATCCGTTGCCGTCGAAGATGCCGGCAAAGGCGGTGAGACGGTAATAAATGACGCCGCTTTGATAGCCCGGGGCGGTGTCGTAGCCCTCCTCGGTGCGGATCAGCAGTCCTCCCGATTCTGCGGCGATCCGATCGTAGTCCTCAGCGGAGCCGATATGTACGGTAGCGTAGCCGCCGATGGGGATCCAACGGCGCGCAGGAGCGCTATTTGCCCAATCGGAATAGTCGGCGACGTCGTTGAGCAGAATATCTTCTGTCAGCGTAAAATATTTCCCCGCATAGTCATTGCCTGCCCGCACCTCCTGCGCTAAGAGGGATAGCTCTTCGCCTGTAGAAATACGGTAGGGATCGCTTTGGGTGCCGCTGCCGCCGCCAAAGTCGTCGGCAGAGCCGCCGTTCCAGACTGGCAGGGAAGCGTCTGCCGATTGATCGGTTTCCTCATCGGGCAAAGCGTAGATTGCAGCGGTGAAGCTGGGCAGCAGCAAGCCTGCGATGCAGATTGCCGCCAACCATTTGCGCCATGCGGTTATATATGGTTGATTGGATC
>CAZFJJ010000034.1:0-12207 GCA_964519075.1 uncultured Lachnospiraceae bacterium | reverse complement strand
GAATCCTCCCAAGCTGGTGGATGCCAAGCGTGATCTGATCATCCTCCATCCTCTGCCCCGCGTCAACGAGATATCGGTAGCGGTGGACGACGATCCCCGCGCTTGTTACTTCAAGCAGGCACTCTATGCCAAGTACATCCGCATGGCGCTGATCCTGAAACTGTTGGAAATCGAGGTAAAGTAATGGAGAAGAAGCAAATGATGGTCAATCCCATTCAAAACGGCGTGGTGCTGGATCACATCACCGCAGGCAAGGCGATGGAGATCTACAAGGTTCTCCGTCTGGACAAGCTGGGCTGCACCGTAGCGGTCATCGTGAACGCCGCCAGCAAGAAGATGGGGCACAAGGACGTTCTGAAGATCTACGACGTGATCGATCTGAACTTTGACGTGCTGGGCTATCTGGATCCGGGCATCACCGTGAGCATTATCGAGAACGGCGAGGTCGTGCGCCGCATCTCTCTGGATCTGCCCGATCAGGTGGAGGGCGTTCTGCGCTGCAAGAACCCTCGATGCATCACCTCCTGCGAGCAGGAGCTGCCTCACGTCTTCAAGCTCACCGACCGCAGCCGTAAGGTCTATCGCTGTATCTACTGCGAGACCATGGCAAAAAATAAGTAAGGGAACGGCTTAGGGAAACTTTTTGAAAAAAGTTTCCCTAAGAACCCTTCAAAAACTTTTCTAAAAGCGGGCAAATACTTGCTTGTATTCTGAAAAAGTCACTCCCCTCGAACTCCCCACCCTATTCCTTGGCTGGCGGCAGTTCTAAATTTGGACTTAATCACAATCCTGTAGCCGACAAGTATTTGTCGGCTTTATCAAAAGTTCTTGAAGGGGTTTAGGGAAACTTCTTTCAAGAAGTTTCCCCAAGAAAAGGAGATAAAAACATGAAATACGTCAAAATGGGCGGGATTATTCCCGCGTCTGCCGTATCGCTGGGCTGTATGCGCATGAGTGGACTCTCTGACGAGAGAGTGGACGCTATCATGGAGTGCGCCCTGGAGAGCGGCATCAACTACTTCGACCACGCCGACATTTACGGCGGCGGCCATTCCGAGCGCCTGTTCGGCGCTTATCTGAAGCGTCACCCCGAGGCGCGGGACAAGATGGTACTCCAGACTAAGTGCGGCATCCGTCCCGGTCAGTACGATTTTTCCAAGGAGCACATCCTGAACGCCGTTGAGGGCTCGCTCTCCCGCCTGGGCGTGGACTACGTGGACGCTCTGCTCCTGCACCGTCCCGACACCCTGATGGAGCCCGAGGAGGTTGCGGAGGCGTTTGAGCTTCTGCATTCCCAGGGCAAGGTGCGCTATTTCGGCGTGTCCAACCACAACGCTATGCAGATGGAGCTGCTCAAAACAGCAGTCAGGCAGCCGCTGATCGCCAATCAGCTCCAGTTTTCCATCACCGAGGCCGGCATGGTCACCTCTGGCATGAACGTGAACATGAAGAACGCCGAGTCTCAGATGCACGACGGCGCGCTGCTGGAGTATTGCCGCCTGAAGAACGTGACCATCCAGACCTGGTCACCCTTTCTGTACGGCTTTTTCGCAGGCAGATTCGTGGACAACGAACAATTCCCCGAGCTCAACGCCAAGCTGGCCGAGATCGGTGAGAAGTACGGTCTGTCCAAGACCGGCGTAGCTGCCGCCTGGATCCTCCGTCATCCCGCAAATATGCAGCTGATCGCAGGCACGATGAATCCCGACCACCTCGCCGAGATCTGCGCCGCTGCTGACGTGACCCTCACCCGTTCCGAGTGGTACGACATCTACCGTGCCGCAGGTCATTGCTTGCCGTAACATTTGATTTTCTGAAAGGAGCGTCGTCAGATGGTTCGCCAGTTGCTTTATATCTCGAAGGGAAAAATGTATATCAAAGTGGGTGATAAAACCCGTCAGGTGGATAGCAGCGTGCTGGCACGCTATTTGGAGCACGTGAAGACCGATGCGCGTCGGAATGCGTGGAAGACCGGCGGCGAGGGTGCCAAGTTTACAGGCACCTACGAGGCGGGAGCCTCTGCTTCCGATCGGGTGGCGGCTGTTTCGGCGCGGGTGTCTTCTATGGCATACGCCGAGGGTGCGTTATATTATTGTCTCACCGTAGACGGCTCGGCGGGAATATATCGCAAACGCTCTATGACCGATGCCGATGAAGGAACCATCCTTTCGGATGGGGATTATTGCTACGGTGAATTCGATATTCATCAAGGGAAAATAGTATATACTGCCGCTTTTGCAGGCGAGGCACATTTGGGTGTCTGCGATCTTGACGGTAAAAACGCTCGCATGATCACCGAAGGCGAGAGCGTGGAATCCACTCCCGTGTGGTCAAAGACCGAGCCTGACGTGATTTACTACAGCAGTGCAGGGCTTGCACGGTCAGATACGGAGGCGCTGTCGGAAGCACAGGTACAGTCGCTTCCCGCGCTCCTGATGGCAATGGCGGAATCGGGGCGCGCGGTAGAGCTCGGCCCCGCCGGCATCTATCGTCTGGATCTTGCTGAGGGCGAGATTACCGAGATCACCGAGGATTCACGCTATAACTATGTGAAGCCCTATTCGGCGGCGGATGGAAGCGTCTATTATATTCGCCGTCCCTATGCCGCAGCTACATCGGCAAAGCGAGGAAACTGTTTGTTGGATATTCTGCTCTTGCCCATTCGGCTGCTCAAGGCGCTGTTCGGCTTTCTGAATATTTTCTCCATGAAGTATTCGGGATCCACCCTCCGTTCCGGCGGTTCGGCCGCAAAGAAGAAGTCGGAGGCTGATCTGTACATCGAGGGTAACCTCATCAATGCCGCCGAATCTCTGCGGCAGAACGGCGGCGAGGACTATCCCGGCATCATCCCCCGCTCTTGGGAGCTGGTGAGACGCACTCCTGACGGCAGAGAGGCAGTGGTGCGGCGTGGCGTGCTTTCCTACTGCCCGGACGGGGAAGGGTTCTATTTCTCCAACGGCTCCTACATTCTCTATCACGCTCCCGACGGCAAAGAGGAAAAGGTCGCCCAAGCCGACGAGGTCACTTTTATTGGGATATGAATTTAGGAGGACATTATGCGCCTCTAAGCCCTGGTTGGTGTGCGGTAAATTTGTACTGTTCAGTGTGTTGTCCTTGGTTTCGTTACGTTCAGACTAATACTTCCCGAGCATCCGACAAAGCGATGCTCGGGAAGTTGCTCTGCGGATCGTATGAGCGACAGTATCAGTGATAGGAGAGGATATTTTGCAGATTCGGGAATGATTGAAATGAGCAATTGGGGGAAACGGTTGAAGACGCTTTGGAACTGATAATATGGAGCGATCTGCGAAAGAACAGGCGAGATCGAAGGATAAGCTGACCAAGCGAAGCTTAAGCAGTCTTTCGGCTGCTGCCAAACGGTAGCGCATATTTGAGGATGGATCGAACCGCCGTATGCCGAACGGCACGAACGGTGGGGGAAATGGCGGATTAATGACTGCTTGCTCGATTTTATCGTTCAAGGGTGCTTGATTTTCTCACCGATGTGTGGTACAATAAACGTAATCCAAACGATAGGAGAGAACCATATGAAAAAAGCCATTTTGTTTGATTTGGATGGAACCCTCTGGGACTCGGGAGAGACGGTTCTGCCCGCCTGGAATCGGGTGCTTGCCCAGGTGGGCGTCCGTCCGCCCGTGACCATGGACGAGCTGAACAGCTTTATGTGGCTGGGGCCCCAGGATCTTGCCGACAAGTTCCTGCCCATGCTCTCCGATCCCTCAGAGCGGCTTGCTCTCTTCACCCGTTGCTTTGATGCCGAGGTGGAGGCGATCCGTGCAGAAGGCGCGCGGCTCTACGAGGGCGTGACCGAGATGCTCGCCGCGCTGAAGGAACGGGGCTGTTTCCTCGCCGTGGTCAGCAACTGCAAGGACGGATATATTCAGGCGTTTTTAGATTACTTCGGATTACATGAAATTTTCACCGACTTTGAGTCCGCAGGGGCGACCGGTCTTACCAAGGGCGAGAATATTGCGCTGGTGCTGGAGCGGAACGGATTTACCACCGAAGAAGCCCTCTACGTGGGCGACACGGTGTGGGATATGGAAGCATCTAGGAAGGCAGGCGTGGACTTCTTGCACGCGGCGTACGGGTTTGGCTCTGTGCCCGAGGGAACGCCTGCGGTGAGCTGTCCCGGGGAGATTCCTGCGAGGGCGTGAGAGAGCGATGAAATTGAATGTGAAAGATAAAACTGTCAACTTTCTACAACTGGCAGGCGCTGAAGCCGGTGAGCGAAGAACAGCTGGACGGCATTTTGAACAGTTCGTACAATTTTCAGTTCGCCTTTTGGCTGGGGGCGGTCAGCGGTGTTCCCGATTGGGTTCGCCAAAGCACCCAGACGTACGAACTGCTGGCCGATTGGCTGGATAAAGATGTTTTGATGGACAGGATTCCCGACAAATCATTGAAAGCCTTTCGACAGGTGATGGGCAAGGAACCCAGTTGGAGAAAGAAGAATGCCGCCAAGTGCGACTTGACGTATGCCGTGCTTCGCGCTTGTTGGGATGTGTGTTAATAAGGTTTTCGCAGACAGACCACCGATGGCGTCGTCCCCTACGGGCGCGTGCGAACAATTCCCGCTGTACCCAAGCCTTCTCCAGCGGAGAAGGGGGACCGCGAAGCGGTGGATGAGGAGATCTCCATTCGAACTGACCTCGCCTCTGCGTAAACCGAATGAACGGGACGCACAATGCGCGCCCCTACGGGGGCGTGCGAACATACGGCACATTATAAACGAAAATCTGTCCAATAGGAGAATAACTATGGAATACGAGATCATCAAATTGTGGGAGAACACTCCCGATTTCCATCCCGAATATAACCAGCCCGAGCCGAGTTTGGAGGTGCATCCTGTGGATGATCCTCGCGGATGCGTGGTGGTCATTCCCGGCGGCGGCTATGAAGGGATCGCCTTCGATCACGAGGGCAGAGAGCTTGCCGAATTCTTCAACGCGCAGGGCTATTACGCCTACATTCTCACCTACCGCTTTGGCCCCTACCGCCACCCCGTAGAGCAGGGCGACGTGAACCGCGCCGTCCGTTGGGCGCGCTATCGAGCCAGCGAGTGTGGCTACGATGTGAGCAAAATTGCCGTGATCGGCTTCTCGGCAGGCGGTCACCTTGCGATGACCGCGTGTACCAAGTTTGACAGCGGGATCCAGGGGGACGAAGTGGATAGAATCTCCTGCCGTCCCGATCTGGGTGTGCTTTGCTACGGCGTGCTGACCCTGGGCACCGAGTATACCCATTGGGGGACTACCCTGAATCTGCTGGGCGAGGATTATGATCCTGCGCTGGCGGGCGAACTGTCGGCGGCGGGTGCGGTGCGTGCCGATATGCCCCCTTGCTTCATCTGGCACACTGCCGAGGACGATCTGGTTCCGGTGCAGAACTCGCTGGAGATGGCACGGGCGATGCGGTCGGTGGGCGTGCCGTATGAATTGCACGTTTTCCCCTTCGGCGGTCACGGTCTGGGGCTGGCTACGGGAAATGATCCCTACGTTTCCCGTTGGGGCGAGTGGATGATCGACTTTTTCCGGAAGTTCTGGGGATAAGATGGGGAGATAGAGCAGGGACGCTGTCCCTGTACCCTGCCAAACTTTCATGAAAGAAGGCTTGGATCAAAGAACTTCTTAAATGATCACTTTATATATCCCGCAAAATTGCATCTCAATTTTGCTTTTACAAAGTTCTTTGGAGGTTTGGAACCTTTCTTTCATGAAAGGTTCCAAGGAAAAACATGACAGATACCATTGCTGCTATTTCTACCGCTTACGGAAAGGGCGGGATCGCGGTCATCCGCATCAGCGGAGACGAGGCGATCCGTGTGGCGGGACGGGTGTTCCGCCCTGCGTCCGGTAGCGCGCTCTCCGAGATCGAGGGCGGCAGGATCGTGTACGGGACGATCTGTGCGCCCTCTGCGGAAGGCAGATTCGGCAAACTCATCGACGACGGCATGGCAGCTGTGCTTCGTGCGCCCCGCTCCTATACGGGCGAGGATACGGTGGAGATCTCCTGCCACGGCGGCATTTTGCTCACCGAGCAGGTGCTGTCTGCCGTGATCGCCGCGGGTGCGCGTCCTGCCGAAGCGGGCGAGTTTACGCGCCGTGCCTTTGTTGCAGGAAAGCTGTCGCTGACCGAGGCGGAGGCGGTGATCAATCTGATCGACGCCCGCTCCGAGGAGGCGCTGAAGCTGGCGCGCTCCCATACGGCGGGGCGGCTGACCGCAAAGCTTTCCGAGTTTTACGAGAGTCTACGGACGCTACTCTCTACCGCTTACGTTTACGCCGACTATCCCGACGAGGATCTGACCGATCTCTCTCCTGACGAGATGATCGCCGCGCTGGCGGCTTTGCGGAGCGAGATGCAGGTGTTGTCCGACACCTATTACGTGGGTCACGCCGTGTCCGAGGGGGTGTCTGCCGTTATCGTGGGCAGACCCAACACCGGAAAGTCCTCTATTCTCAACCGCCTTTTGGGCAGAGACCGTGCCATCGTCAGCAACATTGCGGGCACTACCCGTGACACCATCGAAGAGACGGTGCAGGTGGGGAAGGTGACTTTGCGGCTCACCGATACGGCGGGGCTGCGGAAATCGGAGGATGTCATTGAGCAGATCGGCGTGGAGCGGAGCTTGGCGGCTCTGTCCGGGGCGGAGCTGATCCTTGCGGTCTTCGACGGCGCGGAGGCACTGTCCGACGAGGATCGGGAGCTTTTGTGCAGGCTGGAGACCTGCGCTGTGCCTAAAATCGCGCTACTGAACAAATCCGATCTGCAAGCGGACGGTGCGGTGGTTCTGCCCGAGGGCTTGTTTGATGCGGTTTGTGCCGTCTCTGCCCAAACGGGGGAGGGAATAGACGCTCTGCGACAGACCGTTGAGGGGCTGTTCGTCTCGGGTGAGATCGACTACGACAGCACCGTCATCCTTGCGAACGCCCGTCAAAAGGGCGCGCTGGATCGGGCGATCGGGGGCGTAGCGGCGGCGCTGGTTGCCTTGGAGAGCGGATTTACTCCCGACGTGGCGGGGCTGGATCTGGAGGAGGCCATGGCGGCACTCTCCGAAGCCGACGGCAGAGCGGTGTCCGCAGACATTGTGGACGCAATCTTTCATCGGTTTTGTGTGGGAAAGTGAGATACGATATGCAAAAACGGAGGCTGTTGCCTCCGTTTTTGCATTGGGGGAACGCGCCGAGGGGACGGTGCATTCCTGATTCGATTGACAGACTGCAATCTCCTCTCCGCATTGGTTGGGAGATTGATTATTTAGTTCGTTTGGAATGGATTTGGGTCAATGCCGTTAAGCCTGCGAGTCCTGCCGGAAAGAAGGGGGAGAAGCCGTAGTACGGATCGATGAGGAAGAGGATCAGCGATTGCAGAACCATGTATACAAAGAGTCCCAGGAAGAGGGCTTCTATAAGATCCACAAATTTCGAGGGACAGATAGGATTCTTGCCGAGAACGTGGAAAAGAATCCAAAGGAAGCCGTATAGGATGATCGCCACAACGGGGGATGCGATTGCTAAAGTGACTTTATCTTCCGACTTGCTAATAAACCAGTTCAGAAAGTAGCATACAAGGACGATGCAGGTAAATACGGATAACCAAATTCTGGAACAGGAAAACACGAAGTTCAAAAAACGGTGCAGTTTGGTAGGGACGGCCTTGCTTTGGCTGACAGCGTTGTAGAGTTCCTCGATTGAGGTGCTCAGTGCCTGTGCCAGAGGGAGCATCATTTCGGTGGAGGGATAGGATGCCCCCGTTTCCCATTTGCTGACCGCCTTGTTGCTGACGCCCAGCAGCTTCCCCAGCTCTGCTTGAGAAAGCCCTTTTTTCTCTCTCAATTCATAAATGTAATTTCCAAATGTGTAATTGTTCATGGAATGACCTCGCGGGATAGATTTGCTTGTCGAAGCACGATTATTATAGCACGTCACAGGCGAAAAGTCAATCGTTTCCTTGGATTGAACTATCGAACAGCGGTAGATTATAGAGAAAACGGGGCGTGTTGAGCTATTATTGCATCTGTGAACTTTAATTTACATATCTTCACAAACTTTTCCAAAACCTTTCACCGACTCTTCAAACGAATCCGTGCAAAATCCATTTAGAGTTTACATTTTTCGGATATACTACCTCTAAGACAACCGGGAGGATATATAGATGAAGCAAAATACAAATCGGCAGACGAATAAACGAAAGTGGATCTGGATCATCTCCATCGCTCTTCTTTTGTATATCGTATTTAACTTTGCGTTCAGCGCGCTGCTGACGCCGCAGGTCACCACCAACGAGGCCACTTACGATCAGTTTCTGGACGAGCTGTACGCAGGCAATCTGGATCGTGTGCAGTTTGAGGAGGACACCATTTTCTATTCGCTGGTAAGCGATCGGGAGAACGTGGCACAGTCGGCTCTGCCAGGCTTTGCCGAGGAGTGGCTGGGCGGGGAAATGCCCGGCGTGATCTACTATACCCAGCGAATCGAAGATCCCGATTTGGCATCCCGTCTATACGAGGCAGACGTCACCTTCCGTCGGGTCAAGGTGGACGAGGGGGAGACCTCGCTTTTTTCGTCTATCTTCAGCATGATCTTCTCCGTGGTCATTATGGTGGCAGTGTATATGCTGGTGTTCCGTCTCTTCGCCAAGAAGATGGGAGGAGGAGCAGGCGGTGGCGGTGGCATCTTCACGATCGGGAAGGCTAATGCCAAGGTCTACGTGAAATCGGACAATCCGGTCACCTTCGACGACGTGGCGGGGCAGGATGAGGCCAAGGAAGCCCTGATGGAGATCGTGGATTATCTGCACAATCCCAAAAAGTATAGCGAGATCGGCGCAAAGATCCCCAAAGGTGCGCTGCTGGTGGGGCCTCCCGGCACGGGCAAGACCTTGCTGGCTAAGGCGGTAGCGGGAGAGGCACGGGTGCCCTTCTTCTCCATCTCGGGCTCCGAGTTTGTGGAGATGGTGGTGGGCGCGGGCGCATCCCGCGTCCGCGACCTCTTCAAGCAGGCGGCGGAAAAGGCTCCCTGCATTATCTTCATCGACGAGATCGATACCATCGGCAAAAAGCGGGGGCAGGGTGCCTTCTCGGGAAACGATGAGCGGGAGCAGACCCTGAATCAGCTGCTGACCGAGATGGACGGCTTTGATCCTGCAGGCGGTATCATCGTGCTGGCGGCCTGCAACCGCCCCGAGGTGCTGGATCCCGCCCTCCTGCGACCCGGTCGCTTCGACCGCCGCATTGGCGTGGAGCTGCCCGATCTGATGGGCAGAGAAGCCATCCTGCGGGTGCACGCGAAGAAGGTTCAGATGAGCGGGGAAGTGAACCTGCGGATCATCGCTCGCGCCGCCGCGGGAGCGTCGGGCGCGGATCTTGCCAACATCGTCAACGAAGCCGCCTTGCGCGCCGTGCGGATGGGCAGAAAGGCGGTGTGTCAGGAGGATCTGGAGGAGTCCATCGAGACGGTCATCGCGGGTTATAAGAAGAAAAACAATCTCCTTTCGGAGAGTGAAAAGCGGATCGTCTGTTATCACGAGCTGGGACACGCTATGGTGGCGGCACTCCAAAGCCATTCTGCGCCTGTGACCAAGATCACCGTGGTGCCCCGCACCTCGGGGGCGCTGGGTTATACCATGCAGGTGGACGAGGACGAGCGCAGTCTGCTGTCGAAAACAGAGCTACTGAACAAGATCGCTACCGTCACCGGAGGCAGGGCGGCGGAGGAGTTGGTCTTCCGTAACGTGACTACCGGTGCCGCGAACGACATCGAGCAGGCCACCAAGCTGGCGCGCGCTATGATCGGGCGCTACGGTATGAACGAGGACATCGGTATGGTAGCGCTGGCGACCAAGCAGAGCGTTTACCTCTCGGACGACGCCTCCCTCACTTGCTCGGACGCCCTTGCCGAGGAGCTGGATCGGAAGGTGATCGCGCTGGTGAAGGAGCAGTACAAGAAGGCGTACGATCTGCTGGCCTCCAACGTGGGCAAGCTTCACAAACTGGCGGGCTACCTTTACGATCGAGAGACGCTGACCGGCGAGGAGTTCATGGCGCTGCTCAGCCAGCCCGAGGAGCTGCCGGAGAAGGTGGAGCATTGACCGACCGCCATCGGTTTATATGGCTTGTAATATTGTCCTCATTTGTGGCTTGAAGCGTTGATTTTCGCTATTTTTTGCATTTTCGCTTGACCGCAGCCCGTTTCATAGGTATACTATAGGTAAAATCGCGGTGCGCCGCTCTTGGTGACGCCGCCCGCTGGAGGTACGAGCCTATGAAAAAACTGTTCACCACGCTGTTTGCGATGACCGCGCTGGTGCTGTCCGCCTGCGCCGGCGGGTCGGAGACGGCAACCACTACCGATGTCGCTGCCGATGCTGATGCGACCGAGCCTCCCGCCGTTACTGCGGTGGAGCTTTCCATCAACGGAAACGATCTTGCGGGGTATACGATCGTCTATGCAGAGCATCCTTATAATCCCCGTCAGGCGATACAGTTTACCACCGAATTCGATTTCTATAAGCTGATCGCCAAGGATATTGCTCAGCGGATCTATGCTCGAACCGGCGTTCTGCTCTCCGTCGCCAAGGACTCCTTCACCGACGAGGGGGCATTGGAGATCCTGGTGGGTCCTACCAATCGCGCCGAAAGCGATCCGTTGGACGCAATGGACGTCTACGACACCTACGTGAAGGTGGTAGGCAATAAGCTGGTGGTGGGCGCGGGCTACGATTCCTCCGCTTACACCGCCGATCAGCGCAACTCCTATTGCTTTGCCTCCACCAATCACGCTTGGGACGCGGTGGATGACTATCTGACCCGGCAGATGGATGCAGGTGTTGCTTCTGTGGAGCTGACCGCCGATGCGGATTTTTCTACCACGCTGGATCTGATCACCGTTGCCTGCATTGGTGACAGCATCACCGAGGGAGACGGCTCCGACGTTTGGAGCATCCACTCCTATCCCGCCGTGCTGGAGCGATATTTGTGGCAGGATCATCTGGTGATCAACCTGGGCAAGTGCGGCAAGACCCTGCTGGAGGATCACGAGCGGCATTACCGTAACGGTTGCGTCCAGTACACCGCCATGACCAAGTACGCCTCCAAATTCGACTACGTTTTGTTTATGCTGGGCACGAACGACTTTATCCAGCACACCACCTGGCCTGCGGGGTACGACGAAAAGTTCTTCTCCTCCGCTGACAATCTGGTGGCAGACATTACGAAAAACAACAAGGACGTGCAGTTCGTGGTGATGAACTCTGCCGTTTACTATGGCAACAGCGGCGCCTCCGCCGACCACGTCCGCGATCTGCAGAGTCAGCTTCCCGCCAGAATCGAAGCGGCGGGATTTGCTGCAAGCTTCTTTGATATGTACGGCTATACGGTGGAAAACGTGGGTCAAGCGAACTTCAAGGATTCCACCCACCCCAACAACAACGGCTACGCCATCATCGCCAAGGGCGTTTACGAAATGCTCCTGCAGGTGGAAGCCGGAACGTATACCGCGGAATAACCAATCACTCCTCCCTCGTTTGAGGGAGGAGTTTTGCGGTAGAGGGGGCGCGGGTGAGACGTCGATCTCATTTTTGCCAACCGTAACCGCAGTGAAAATTACACGGACGGGACGGGGAGAGCGTATGCCGTCCCCACAAAAGTTCCTGCAATCCTCCCCCAAAACGGTTGACAAGCGTAGAAAAATGTTGTACAATAAAACCAAATCCATCCCCTACGGAGGCAAACTATGAACGTTGCACTTATCAGCGCCTGGCACGTCCACGCAGGCGAATATTTTAACCGATTCAACAATAACCCAAACTCCAAGATCACCGCAGTCTGGGACGAGATCCCTGAGCGAGGACGGGCGTGGGCGGAGAAGAACGGCTCCCGCTTCTACGAGAGCTACGACGAGCTGATCGTCGATCCCACCATTGATGCGGTTTGCATCACCTCGCCCACCAACCTGCACCCCGAGCTGATGATCAAGGCGGCAAAGGCGGGTAAGCACATCTTTACCGAGAAGGTGTTGGCCATCACCCCCGAGGATGCCCGCGCCATCGCGGCGGCGGTGAAGGAGGCAGGCGTGATCTTCACCATCTGCTTCCCCCACGAGTCGGAGCCGCCCTTTATGGTGATCCGCGACCTTCTCGACAGCGGTAAGTTGGGCAAGATCACCTATGCCAAGTTCCGCAAAG